>NZ_LZJX01000002.1:0-42524 GCF_001667595.1 Mycobacterium sp. E2989
TGCTGGGCGCGAACGCCGACCCGCGGGATGCGGTGATCACCGCGGCCGGGCGCCTACAGGGGACGCTGGCCGGCTGGATCAGGTAGGGCCGCCGCCCCGGCGCGCGTCCGGCGGTACCAGGTGCCGCCGATGACGACGATCGTCAGCGCGCCCGCGGCCAGCGCCCATGGCCACATCCCGTGTTGGTACACCCAGCCGGCCAGCGTCCCCTGTAGGCGCCCGGCCGCGGTGATCACCGCATCCCGCGGGTCGGCGTTCGCGCCCAGCAGCCGCACCTCGTAGGCGCCGTAATAGGCGACGTACAGACCGACCAGCATCAGGACGGCACCACCGATCCGGTCGACGAACGGCAGGACGCGCCGCAGGCGGTCGGCCATCGCCGAGCTCGCGGTCGCCGCGGCGACGGCCAGGACGCCGACGACCAGGGTCAGCCCCCCGACGTAGGCGAGGTAGATCGCCACCGCCGTGACGATCGACCCGCCCCGCAGGCCCGCCGCGGTGACCGCCAGAAACGGGCCGACGGTGCACGACAGCGAGGCGATCGCGTAGCTGACGCCGTAGGAGTACATGGAGCTCAGCTGGACCGTGGGCGCCCAGCGCGGGCCCACCGGCCGCGGGGTGAGCGCCGCCAGCCCGCGGCCCGACAGCAGCCACCCGCCCAGCGCCACAAGCGCGACGCCGACGATGACCGTGGCGTACGGCACGTATCGCTGGACCGCGCCGGCGGCCGATACGGTCAGCGCGCCGAACAGGCCGAACACCGTCAGGAAGCCAAGCGCCATGACCGCGGTGGCCGCCAGGGCCCGCCCGGCCGCCGCCACCCCCGCTCGCGGCCCGCGCACCACCAGCAGGAGGTAGGCGGGCAGCATGGCAAACCCGCACGGGTTCAGGGCCGCCACCAGCCCGGCCGCGAAGGCCAGGCCGACGAGACCCCGATCCATCAGGACCTCAGCGCGGCGACCCGGTCAGACAACTCCTGCTGCGGCATCGCCGAGGTCGGGTTGTTCACGAACGTCGAGCTGCCGTCCGCGCGGTAGAACACGTAGGCGGGCTGCCAGGGGACGTTGTACCGGGCCCAGATCGCGCCGTCGGTGTCGTTGAGGTTGGTGAAGTTCAGGTTGTACTTGGCGACGAAGTTCTGCATCGCCGCGACGTCCGAGTGGGCCGCGACGCCCACGAACGTGACGCCGGGATTGGCCGCGGCCACCTGGCTCACGCCCGGCGCCTCGGCGTTGCAGAACGGGCACCACGGCGTCCAGAACCACAGCACCGCGGGTTTGCCCTGCAGGCTGGCGCCGTTGAACGGCGCACCGCTCAGGGTCGTGCCGGTGAATTGCAGACGGTCGTCGGCGGCGGAGCGCGGCGCGTCGCCGAGCCCGAATATCAAGGCGGCGGCGAAAAGGGCCGCGGCCACAAGCCGGAGCGGGGTCAGGAACCGAACAATCATGGCGTCACCTCGTTTGCTGGTCTATGCCTGTTAGACGTGGTGGACGCCGTCCCGGTTCAGCCTTCGGCGGCCAGCTGTCCGCCTTCGGCGGCCAGCTGTCCGCAGGCGGCACTGATCTCGCGCCCGCGGGTGTCCCGCACCGTGCACGAGACGCCCTGCGCCCGCACCCGCCGCACGAACTCCCGCTCCACCGGCTTGGGGCTGGCGTCCCACGCACTGCCCGGAGTCGGGTTGAGCGGAATCAGGTTCACGTGCACCAGCGGGCCGAGCGCCCGGTGCAGCCGTTTGCCCAGCGCATCGGCCCGCCACGGCTGGTCGTTGACGTCGCGGATCAACGCGTACTCCACCGAAACCCGGCGGCCCGTGACGTCGGCGTAGTAGCGGGCGGCGTCGAGCGCCTCGGCGATCTTCCACCGGTTGTTGACCGGCACGAGGGTGTCGCGCAGTTCGTCGTCGGGCGCGTGCAACGACAGCGCCAGCGTCACCCCGAGCCGTTCGTCGGCGAGTTTGCGGATTGCCGGCGCCAGGCCGACCGTCGAGACGGTGACCGAGCGGGCCGAGATGCCGAAGCCGTGCGGCGGCGGTTCGGTGATGCCCCGCACCGCGGCCAGCACCCGGGCGTAGTTGGCCAGCGGCTCCCCCATGCCCATGAACACGACGTTGGACAGCCGATCGCCGAAGTCGTCGCGCAGGGCGACCGCCGCGGACCGGACCTGCTCCAGGATCTCCGCGGTGGACAGGTTGCGGGTCAGGCCGCCCTGCCCGGTCGCGCAGAACGGGCAGGCCATGCCGCAGCCGGCCTGTGACGAGATGCACACGGTGTTGCGCTGCGGGTAGCGCATCAGCACCGACTCGAACGTCGTCCCATCGGTGCCGCGCCACAACGTCTTTCGGGTTTGTCCGGCGTCGCACGTCACCTCGGCGGCCGACGTCAGCAGGTGCGGGAACATCGCCTCGGCGATCCGGTCCCGCACGGCCGCCGGCAGGTCGGTCATCTCGCGCGGATCGGCGATCAGCCGGCCGTAGTACTGCTGCGCGAGCTGCTTGGCGCGGAAGGCGGGCAGGCCCAGCTCCGCGACGGCGGACGCGCGGCCGGCCGCGTCGAGGTCGGCCAGGTGCCGCGGCGGCCTGCTGGGGCGGGGTTCGGTGAAGACCAGTTGTTGGACCATGACCCGTCCAGTATCGGCCACCTCAGGGGCTGGCCGGAAAACCTAGGAAAGCAGCGTCAGGATGATCCACGCGGCGACCGCCGACGGGAGCACGCCGTCGAGCCGGTCCATCAGGCCGCCGTGGCCGGGCAGCAGCCGGCCCATGTCCTTGATGCCCAGGTCGCGCTTGATCTGCGACTCGACCAGATCGCCCAGCGTGCAGGTGAGGACCAGCACGACACCCAGCAGCGCGCCGATCCAGGGCGGTTTGCCCGCCAGGAGAGTCGCGGTCAGGATCGCCGCGGTGATGCCGAAGAAGAGCGAACCGGCGAACCCCTCCCAGGATTTCTTCGGGCTGATCGCCGGAACCATCGGGTGCTTGCCGAGCAGCACGCCCACCGCGTAGCCGCCCACGTCGGAGGCGACGACGGTGACCATCAGGCAGAAGACCCGGCCCGCGCCGTCCTGCGGGTAGACCAGCAGGACGCCGAACGAGGCGAACAGCGGCACCCAGGCGGCCAGGAACACGGTCGCGGAGGCGTCGCGCAGGTAGTTGGCCGACGGCGACCCGGCGAACGGCTCGGGCCGTTTGCGGTTGTCCTGCATGAACAGCCGCCAGACGTTGCAGACCACCACGGTGGCGCCGAAGCCGCCCAGGGCGCCGGCGGCGTGGTAGGGCCACGTCAGCCAGACGGTGGCCTGACCGCCGATCAGCAGCGGGATCAGCGGGATGACGTAGCCGGCCTCGCGTAGCCGCCGCACCACCTCGTGGGTCGCGACCGGAATGGCGATCGCGACGATGGCCACCCAGAAGCGCGGCGCGAACACCAGCGTCACGATGAGGACGCCGCCGATGCCCGCGCCCACGGCGATGGCGGCGCGCAGGTCGCGTCCCGCCCGGGACGTCTTCTTGGCCGGCGGCGACGTGGTTTCCTCGGCCTCACGCGCCGGCTCGTCGGGCGGGCTGGCTGCGCCGGTGGTTGCCACGGACCTGGGTGAACTCAGCTACTGGGGGCCGCTAGACCTCCAGCAGCTCGCCTTCTTTGTGCTTGACCAGGTCTTCGATCTGGGTGACGTACTGGTGCGTGGTCTTGTCGAGGTCCTTCTCCGCCCGACCGACCTCGTCCTCGCCCGCCTCGCCGTCCTTGCGGATGCGGTGCAGCTCCTCCATTGCCTTGCGGCGGATGTTGCGCACCGAAACCTTGGCGTCCTCGCCCTTGCCCTTGGCCTGCTTGACCAGCTCGCGGCGGCGTTCCTCGGTGAGCTGCGGCACGGCCACCCGGATCAGGGTGCCGTCGTTGGTGGGGTTGACGCCCAGATCGGAGTTGCGGATCGCCGTTTCGATGGCGCCCAGCTGGCTGGCCTCGTAGGGCTTGATGACGACGAGCCGCGCCTCGGGCACGTTGATGCTGGCCAGCTGCGTGATCGGGGTGGTGGCGCCGTAGTAGTCGATGGCGATCCGGGAGAACATGCCCGGGTTGGCGCGGCCGGTCCGAATGGTTGACAAGTCGTCACGGGCCACCGCTACGGCCTTCTCCATTTTCTCTTCAGCGTCGAAGAGAGCCTCGTCAATCATTTGCGCCGCTCCTCCTCATCACTGCGTTCTGCATCGTCGCCAGCGCGCATTTCTTCGCTCTTCCCCTCAGGTGGTGACCAGTGTCCCGATTTTCTCACCGGCGACCGCGCGGGCGATATTGCCATTGGTCAGCAGGTTGAACACCAGGATCGGCATGCCATTGTCCATGCACAGACTGAACGCCGTGGCATCGGCCACTCGCAGCCCCCGGTCGATCACCTCGCGGTGACTGATCGCGGCGATCAGCTCGGCCTGCGGATTCACCCGCGGGTCCGCCGAGAACACCCCGTCCACCGCCTTGGCCATCAAGACCACCTCCGCGCCGATCTCCAGCGCCCGCTGCGCGGCCGTGGTGTCGGTGGAGAAGTACGGCAGCCCCATGCCGGCCCCGAAGATCACCACCCTGCCCTTCTCCAGGTGGCGAACCGCCCGCAGCGGTAGGTAGGGCTCGGCGACCTGCCCCATGGTGATCGCGGTCTGCACGCGCGTGACGATGCCTTCCTTTTCCAGAAAGTCCTGCAGCGCCAGGCTGTTCATCACGGTGCCGAGCATGCCCATGTAGTCCGAACGGGTGCGTTCCATGCCGCGCTGCTGCAGCTGCGCGCCCCGGAAGAAGTTGCCGCCACCGATGACGACCGCGACCTGAACACCGTCGCGGACCACCTCGGCGATCTGGCGGGCCACCCGTGCCACGACGTCGGGATCCAGCCCGACCTGGCCGCCGCCGAACATTTCGCCGCCCAGCTTCAGCAGGACCCTGGAGTACTTGGGCCGCGTGCGCGACTGCCCGGCAACTGATCCATTCTCCGGCGCCGTGGGCTCCCTGGACTCCGTCATCAGGCTCCTCGCATGAGAGTGCCATCCCGGCGTGAGCTCATCCGGAACGGCATTTCACATCCTGCCTCATCGCAGCACAACGCGGTGCCGGTGGGGTGCGTTATGCGCAGAGTTGGCGATGCTGGCGGCTTTTCGCGGCTATCGGCCCAGCTGACACCGGCGGCGGAAGCCCGTCGGACCACGGATGTTTGAGCGACGGCCGACTGGGGGAATCCGCAGCATCGCGGTGGGAATTGTCGGTCTTGAGAAACAAGGGCCGGCCTCGCCGCGGGACCGGACCGGCCGCGTGGCGGTCGGCGGATCGCTCAAAAGTACGCCTACAAGGAGGAACGGATCCATGGCGGACAACAACTCGGGACCTGCTGAAGCCGTCAAGGGCGTCGTCGAGGACGTCAAGGGCAAGGCGAAGGAGGCCGTTGGCGCGGTGGCGGGTCGTGACGACCTCACCCGCGAGGGCCAGGCCCAGCAGGACAAGGCTGAGGCACAGCGCGACGCGGCGAAGAAGGAAGCCGAGGCCGAGGCGGCGCGAGGCGGCGCCGAGGCGGCTGAGCAGCGCCAGAAGGCCAATCAGTAGCTTGCTGGGAGGATGGGCTCGGTCTGTGCACACGGACCGGGCCCATCGACCTTTTTGGGGGGCTTGCATAGTTTCCCGACGAGCGGGTATTCAGCGCTGCGCTGGCAGAACCACAAGTTTCGGAGATGTCGTTTGGACGTGCTGTTGCTGACCGACGCGGACGACTTCGATCGCGTTCTGCCGCACCTGAATTCGTTCGCGCGGACCATGCGGCGCGCACCGCTCACCGATGACGGACACGGGTCGGCCAACTGCGGGGACGTGGCGATAGTCGACGCTCGTGGCGACGCCGCGGCGGCCCAGACCGCGTGCCGTCGCCTGACGACGGACGCACCCGCCACCGCGGTGGTGGCCCTGGTGGCACCGGCCGGCGAGGTGGCCGTCGCCGGGGACTGGACCGTCGACGATGTCGTGCCACCCGGCGCCGACGCGGACGAGCTGCAGGAGCGGCTGGGGCGCGCGATCGCCCACCGGCGCAGCGCCGTGGACGGCAGCCTGAGATACGGGCCCTTGCTGTTGCACCCGACGAGTTTCACCGGGTCGCTTCAGGGCAAGGACCTGGGTCTGACGCTGACCGAGTTCAAGCTGCTGAGTTTCCTGGTGCAGCACGCCGGCCGGCCGTTCACCCGCACCCGCCTGATGCACGAGGCGTGGGGCTATGACTGCAACGGCCGGGTCCGTTCCGTCGACGTCCACGTCCGGCGCCTGCGCGCCAAGCTCGGTGCCGAGCATCAGTCGATGATCGGCACCGTCCGGGGCGTCGGTTACCAGGCGGCGACTCCCCCGCATCCGGAATGGATCGTCAGCGAGGCGGCGACGACGCCCACGGGGGCGACGACTCAGCCCGCGCCCGACCCGGGGTTGACGCCGGCGAGTTGATCGTCTTGTGGCAGTACACCTTTCAGCCGAACAGTGGGAAGGCGCGCTTGCGTGCGAGCGCGTCCATTCCATCCTGAATGGCGTCCTGGACCTCGTTGTACTTGCGGTCGATGTAGGACTCGTCATCCGCGCGCGCCGGATCGTGGTCGAGCTCCACGGGAGGCATGAACCGGGTCCTGATCTTGGCCGGTAGCGGCAGCTGCGGCAGCGCCGCCGGGGCGATCCCCCACGGCAGGGAAACCGCCAAGGGGAACACCTTGAGGCGAAGCAGGCGGTCCAGCTGTAGGGCTTTCGACAGCTTGTCGCCGCGGATCAGCACCGGCATGGCGTCGCCGCCGCCGACCGTGGCGATCGGCACGATCGGCACGCCGGCCCGAATGGCCATCTTCACAAAGCCTTTTCGGCCCGCCAGGTTGGCCTGGTCACGCTCGGTCCACGGGCGCAGCGAGTCCACCTCCCCGCCGGGCCACAGCGCCACGTCCCGCCCTTCGGCCAAGGCGGTGGCGATCGCGTCGGGGGCGGCCGGCAGCACACCCATCGAGCGGAAGTACCGGCCGATCACCGGGATCGCCATCAACGCGTCGTGAGCGGTGCCGTGCAGCGGGCGTTCCTGCCCGAACCGCCGCCACCATTGCAGGCCGACGGTCCATGCATCCCATACGAAGGGAGCGCCGGAGTGGATCCCGATCAGCAGCGCCGGCGGTTCCGGGATGTTCTCCCAGCCGTCGATTTCCATGCGAAACCAATAGTCCACCAGCACATTCCACAGATACTTCTGCCGCTGCAGGGTCTTCTCGTCCTGCCCGCTGAGGTCCCACCTGCCCGCGCGCTCGGCGACCCAGCCGCTCACCCCACCCCGCTGATCGCTGCGCTTCTCCTCCATGGTCGAACGCGCTCGCTCCGCGTTCCGTTGCGCCTGCTTGCGAACGTCGGCCGGCCTGTGATCGGGGTTACTCATGGCTGCCGGGTACCCGATTCGCGCCCACACGATGCAACACCCGGGCCCTTAAAAGCGGACCTCCCCGCGTCGCACGCGACGCGGGGAGCTTTTCCGCAAGCCGGATTAGGTGTGTGTCGGGCTGGGCGGAGCACCGGGCGCGGGGCTCGGGCTAGGGCTCGGGGCCCCCGGCGCAGCGGCGCTCGGCACGTTCGACGTCCACATCAGGATGTCCTGCAGTCCGTCGTTGTAGACGACGCCGTTCGGGGGCGCGCCGGTCACGTCGAAGTACAACGTCCCGGTGGACTCGCTGCCCTGCGGGATAGGTGCGGGGTTGAGGCCGTTCGGCGCCCCCACCTTGTCGATCACGCGGTAGTTCTGGCCGTTGGGGCCGCGCGCGATGAAGTCGTTGACCATCGGGGTCACCAGCCCGCCGTCCGACCGGGCGGTGACGTCAGCCTGGTAGAGCGTTCCCTTGGGCGTGTACCCGGGGATGGCGACGTTGCTGGGCTGCAGGTTGCTCACCGTGTAGTTGGTGACCAGCGGCCCGTCGACGAGTTGCTCGCTGGTGCCGAAACCCTGGATGTTGGGCGGTGCGGCGGACGCCGTCGCCGCGGCGAAAACGCTTGCCACCGCGATACCCCCGGCAGCGGCAGCGGTCTTGACGGCCGTCTTGCTGACCTTCATTGCTCATTCCTTTCGTGTCGAACAATCGCCCCCCGTAAGGGCAATACGCACTAGGCGCCACATATCCATTAGCTGTCCGCTTTAAACATGTGCGTTCGCGTAAATTCGCAATTCCCGGGCCGTTAGCTGCCGGAACGCGGTTATTTTGTTGGACAGCATCTTTCGCATCAGTTATTCACATCCGTATCGCTATTCACGTCGCAGCATCGGCGCGCCGCCGGCCACCGCGGCCCCCGGGACGAGCGATTAGCCCCAGCCCTGGCGGGTAGTCGGAGCCAGGCGAAGGCGACGAGGACGAAAGGGGCCGTCATGGAACGCGGCAGCTCGAAGCACAGTCCGCGCGAGGACGAGGAACTCAAGCACGAATTGGAGGGCACGCTGCGCGGTAACAGGTCGAGCCGCGCCGAAGAATGGCGTGACCCCGAACCGCCGGCCGACGACGATCCCGACGTTCCCACTGCGGGTCCAAGCCAACGGTAAACCGCGCGCGTTTGCCGGCAATATTTCTCGATCACGAATAAGGGGCAACCGATGGGCTTTGCGCCTCAGCAACAAACCGCCCCGGGAGTGCAGGCGAAGATGACGCCGGTTCCCGATTGCGGCGAAAACACTTACCAGGGCTCGGGAAAACTCACGGGCAAGCGGGCGATCATCACCGGCGGGGACAGCGGCATCGGCCGCGCGGTCGCGATCGCGTTCGCGCGCGAGGGTGCCGACGTGCTGATCTCCTATCTCAACGAGGACGACGACGCCCGCGACGTCGCCCGCTACGTGGAGGATGCGGGGCGCAAGTGCGTGCTGGTGCGCGGGGACCTGTCGGATGCGGCGCACTGTCGCGCCGTGGTCGATCGCGCCGTGCAGGAACTCGGCGGCATCGACATCCTGGTCAACAACGCCGCCTACCAGATGATGCACAAGAGCCTCGACGAAATCACCGACGAGGAATGGGATTACACGTTTCGGCTCAACGTCGGCGCTTACTTCTACCTCGCTAAGGCGGCCGTGCCGCACATGGGCGCAGGGTCGTCGATCATCGGCAGTTCGTCGGTCAACTCGGATACGCCCAACCCCACGCTTGCGCCGTACGCGGCGACCAAGGCCGCGATCGCGAACTTCTCGGCCAGCCTGGCTCAGCTGTTGGGCGAAAAGGGAATTCGGGTGAACAGCGTGGCCCCCGGTCCGATATGGACGCCCCTGATCCCCTCGACCATGCCGCCGGACAGCGTCGAATCGTTCGGTGACAACACCCCGCTGGGGCGTGCCGGCCAACCCGCCGAGCTCGCACCCGTCTATGTGCTGCTGGCCTGCGACGACGCCAGCTACATTTCCGGCGCGCGGGTGGCCGTGACCGGAGGGCGGCCAATTCTCTAGCGCGACAGGATATTAGGAGCCGCGGTTCTCGCCGAGTTCCTCGACGATGGGGCTCTGGACTCCGATGTCCTTCGCGCTCTCGGCCAGGCCCGGCTTGGTGTGGGTGCGACGCGCCGCGGCCCTGCCCTGGGTGTCGCGATCGTCGGCGATGGTGACCGACGCGGCCACCTGGGCGGCGTTGTTGTACGTCTCGGGCGGAATGCCCCGCAGCGCGCGGATCGTGTCGTCGTCGCAGCCGTTGCGGCCGGCGGCGTCAAGCAGGTCCTGCTTGCCGGCCGGGAAGTCCACATCGTTGAGGCACTGGCGCAACTGACTTCGGGTGGTGGACGCAACCATGGCAGTCGGGATGCCCGGTGGCCCTTGGTCTAAACGAGTCGCAGGACACGTTTCTCAGCGGCCGCGCACCCTGCGGTTATGCTTCTTGATCGCGTCGACCAGCTCCGCCTTGCTCATCGTCGACCGGCCCCTGATCTCGAGCCGCCGGGCCAGGTCGAGCAGATGCTTCTTGCTGGCGTTCGCGTCCACGCCCTCGGCGGTCTCGCCCGAGGCGCGTGGGCCACCGCTCTTGGCGCGCTCGTCGGACGGGCCCTTCTTCGCCTTGGGCTCCCAATGGTCGCCGACCTTTTCGAAGCTGTGCTTGAGGGCCGAATAGGCCACCCGGTGGGCGCGCTCTTCGCTGCCGTATTCGTCGGCGTCCGCGTCATGCGTCTTGGCGAACGTGCGTTGCGCTTTGGCGTTGGAACGCCGCAAAGTGCTCGGCAATTCGTCTTTCTTCGGCTTGCCGCCTTTCGTCGTCTTGGGCATAAGAACTTGGGTTACCCGTCTGCCGGGCCGGCAATCAGGACTTTGTGCGCCGAAGTTCCCAGTGATCGCGCGAAGTATGTCAATATGGTTGACATGGTTCAGGCCGAAGACGCCCCGCTCGGTTACCTGCTGTACCGGGTGGCGAGTTTGCTGCGACCCGAGGTTTCCGCCGTGTTGGGCCCGCTCGGGCTGACCCTGCCCGAATTCGTCTGCATGCGAATGCTTTCCATAGCTCCGGGCATGTCCAGCGCCGAATTGTCCCGGCAGGCGAGCGTCACGCCGCAGGCGATGAACACGGTGTTGCGCAAGCTGGAAGACATTGGCGCCGTGGAGCGTCCGACATCGGTGTCCAGCGGTCGCGCGCTGCCCGCCACGCTGACCGGCCAGGGCCGCGCGTTGCTGAAGCGGGCGGAGGGCGCGGTGCGCACCGCCGACGCCCGCATCCTGGCCAAGCTGACCGAACCTCAGCAGCGCGAATTCAAGCGGATGCTCGACAAGCTCGGCTCCGACGGCTGATCACGCCGCCTGGATGCGCGCCCAGGGCCGTGCCTGCTCGAGTTCGTAGGCCAGCTCGAGCAGCAGCGCCTCCTGGCCGAGGTCGGCGGAGAGCATCATGCCCACCGGCATGCCGTCTTCTGACTGCTCCAGCGGAACCGAGAGCGCCGGTTCGCCGGTGACGTTCTGCAGCGGCGTGAACGCGACCCAGTCGGTCAGCCGGTCCATCACCTGGCGGTAGTCGGTGGGGGCGAGATACCCGATCCTCGGCGTCTCTTCGGCGAGCGTCGGGGTCAGCACCGCATCGTAGGTGCCGAACAGCCGCGCGGTGCGCCGGCGAATCCGGCGCAGCCGCATGATCGCCGGCGGGAGCCGGTGCAGGTTTCGGGCGGTGTGCCGTTCCAGGCCGAGCGTGAGGCTGTCCAACCGGGTGCGGTCGAAGGTCTTGCCGAACAGGTGCCGCCCGCTGCGCACCTGGGCCAGCGCCAAAAATCCCCAGTACAGGACGAAATCGTCGACGAAGCTGGCCGGCACCGGGGGCTCGTCCAGGTGCTCGACGCGGTGGCCCAACTCCTCGAGCAGCCCGGCCGATTTCAGCGTCAGCTCCCGCACCTGAGGGCTGCATTCGCGCTGGACCGAGCGGGTCACCACCGCGATCCGCAACCGCTGCCTGCCCGGGCCGGTGACGTCGCCGATCGGCGCCAGTTTCGGGTTGCGCCAAATGCGTTCGGCCTCCCGGTAGAACGCCGCGGTGTCGCGCACCGAACGGGTCAGGACACCGTTGGCGACGATGCCCACCGGCATCCGGCGCAGGTGCGGGTCCAGCGGCAGCCGCCCGCGCGACGGCTTCAGGCCCACGAGGCCGTTGCAGGCCGCGGGAATGCGGATCGATCCGCCCCCGTCGTTGGCGTGGGCGATCGGCACCACGCCCGCGGCGACGAAGGCCCCCGAGCCCGATGACGACGCGCCGGCGCTGTAATCGGTGTTCCACGGGTTGCGGACCGGCCCCAGGCGGGGGTGCTCGGCCGACGCGCTGAAACCGAATTCCGACAGCTGCGTCTTGCCGACGGGCGCCAGCCCGGTGGCCAGGAACAGGCGGGTGAACTCGCCGTCGGAGGTGGCGTTCCACGGCGTCCACGCGTCGGTGCCGTGCATCGTCGGCTGGCCGGCGATGTCGACGTTGTCCTTGAGGAACGTCGGCACGCCGTCAAAGAAACCCTGCGCCGGCGCCGCCGTTCGGGCCTGCTGAAAGGCGGCGTAGGCCAGGCCGTTGAGCAACGGGTCGACGGCCTCGGTGCGGGCGATGGCGGCCTCGACCACCTCCGCCCTGCTGACCCAGCCGGCCTGTATCGCGTGGGCGAGGCCGACCGCGTCCAGATCACCGAGGGCGTCGTCGCCGAACGCGTGCACATGTCGCATGGATCGACGCTAACCCGCGAAGGCGCGGGGCTTAGGCCTGGCCCACCTCGAAGCGCACGAACCGCGTGACGCTCACCCCGGCCTCGTCGAGCAGCGCCTTGACCGTCTTCTTGCTGTCGGACACCGACGGCTGCTCCAGCAGCACCGCGTCCTTGAAGAAACCGTTCAGCCGGCCCTCGATGATCTTGGGCAGCGCCTGCTCGGGCTTGCCCTCGGCCTTGGCCGTCTCCTCGGCGATGCGGCGCTCGCTGGCCACCACGTCCTCGGGAACGTCCGCACGCGACAGGTAGCGCGCCTTGAGCGCGGCGATCTGCAGCGCGACGGAATGCGCGGCCTCCGCGTCGGAACCGGTGTATTCCACCAGCACACCGACGGCCGGCGGCAGGTCGGCCGCACGCTTGTGCAGGTAAGCCTCGACGGTGCCGTCGAAGAACGCGACGCGGCGCAGCTCGAGCTTCTCGCCGATCTTCGCCGACAGGTCGGCGATGGCCTGCTCGACCGTCTTGCCACCGGTCGTGGCGGCCTTGAGCGCGTCGACGTCGGTGGCCTTGGAGTCGGCGGCCGCGGCGACGATGTCGTCGGCGAGCGTCTGGAACTCGGCGTTCTTGGCGACGAAGTCGGTCTCGGAGTTCAGCTCGATGAGCGCGCCGCCCTTGGTCGCGACCAGACCCTCGGCCGTGGCGCGCTCGGCGCGCTTGCCGACGTCCTTGGCGCCCTTGATGCGCAACGCCTCGACGGCCTTGTCGAAGTCGCCGTCACTCTCGGCCAGCGCGTTCTTGCAGTCGAGCATGCCGGCGCCGGTGAGCTCCCGAAGCTTCTTGACGTCGGCGGCGGTGAAGTTGGCCAATGGTCAGCCTTCCTATGAAGGGTCTGTTGTCGATTCGGGTGCGCCCGCGTCGGTGGGGGCGCTGGCGGCAGCGGAGGCCAGCAGTTCCTGCTCCCATTCGGGCAGCGGCTCGGCGGCCAGCGAATCCGAAGCCTCGGGTTTGCCGTCGCCGCGGCCGACCCCGGCGCGGGCCTGCAACCCCTCGGCGACCGCGGAGGCGATCACCTTGGTCAGCAGCGCGGCCGAGCGGATCGCGTCGTCGTTGCCCGGGATCGGGTAGTCGACCTCGTCGGGGTCGCAGTTGGTGTCCAGGATCGCGATGACCGGGATACCAAGCTTGCGGGCCTCGCCGACGGCGATGTGCTCCTTGTTGGTGTCGACGACCCAGATGGCCGAGGGCACCTTGGCCATGTCGCGGATACCGCCCAGGCTGCGCTCCAGCTTGTTCTTCTCCCGGGTCAGCATCAGGATTTCCTTCTTGGTGCGACCCTCGAAGCCGCCGGTCTGCTCCATCGCCTCGAGCTCTTTGAGGCGCTGCAACCGCTTGTGCACGGTCGAGAAGTTGGTGAGCATGCCGCCCAGCCAGCGCTGGTTCACGTACGGCATGCCGACGCGGGTCGCCTCGGCGGCGACCGATTCCTGCGCCTGCTTCTTGGTGCCGACGAACAGCACCGACCCCCCGTGGGCGACGGTCTCCTTGACGAACTCGTACGCCTTGTCGATGAAGGTCAGCGTCTGCTGCAGGTCGATGATGTAGATGCCGTTGCGGTCGGTGAAGATGAACCGCTTCATCTTGGGGTTCCAGCGCCGGGTCTGGTGCCCGAAGTGGGTGCCGCTGTCCAGCAGCTGTTTCATGGTCACGACGGCCATGGTGATGCCATTCCTTTGTTTCGGTTGTCGCCCGGCGTCGGGTGAAGCCGGGCCCTGGCGCCTGCTGCGATGCCGAACCCCGTCAGGGGACCGCTCGGCATGCGGTGCGAACTCCTAGTGGTACGGGAGACGCGGTGCAGACGCGCGAAGTCAGCCCGCGAACGAGCTGCGACCAGCAGTTTACACCGACTCAGCAGGTGGTTTTGCACAGCACCGGGCGGGCTGAGTGGTGCGGGGGCCCGCCCGGCGATGAACTGAGCCGATGCGACGGGTTCTCTGGCCGCTGCTGTGTCTGGCGGTGCTCAGCGCGGCGCCGGCAATTGCGGACGGTCCTCGGCTGGATTGGCCGCTGCGGCCTGCCCCGCCCGTCGCCCGCGGATTCGACGCCCCGGCACCGGACTGGAAGCCCGGGCACCGCGGGGTCGACCTGCCCGGCGCGCCTGGTCAGCGCGTGTACGCCGCGGGCGACGCCACCGTGGTGTTCGCCGGGCAGCTGGCCGGCCGGCCGGTGGTGTCGCTGGCGCACCCGGGCGGGTTGCGGACCAGCTACGAGCCGGTCCGGGCGGCGGTGTCGGTGGGTCAGTCGGTGACCGCGGCGACCGTGATCGGCACGCTGGACGCCGGGCACGCGGGCTGCCCGGCCGCGGCCTGCCTGCACTGGGGCGCGATGTGGGGTCCGGCGTCCGGCGCCCACTACGTCGATCCGGTGGGCCTGGTGAAGTCGACGCCGATCCGGCTCAAGCCGTTGCGGGGCTGAGGTCGCCGCCCGCGCTCAAGCCCGCGGGTGCGCCTGATCGTGCACCGCCCGCAGCCGGGAGACGGCGACATGGGTGTAGAGCTGCGTGGTCGCCAGGCTGGAATGGCCTAGCAACTCCTGGACCACCCGCAGGTCGGCCCCGCCTTCGAGCAGGTGCGTCGCCGCGCTGTGCCGCAGGCCGTGCGGCCCCATGTCGGGTGCGCCGTCCACCGCCGCGACGGTCTGGTGGACGACGGTGCGGGCCTGGCGCACGTCGAGCCGCCGGCCCCGCGCGCCCAGCAGCAGGGCCCGCCCCGAGGTGGCCGTCGCCAGGGCGGGCCGGCCCTCGTCCAGCCAGGCGCGCAGCGCCTCGGCGGCCGGCGTCCCGAACGGCACCGTGCGCTGCTTGTTGCCCTTGCCCAGCACCCGGACCAGCCGGTGGTGGGCGTCCACGTCGTCGATGTCCAGGCCGCACAGCTCGCTCACCCGGATCCCGGTGGCGTACAACATCTCGACGATCAGCCGGTCCCGCAACGCCATCGGATCCCCTTGTTGGGCACCAGATTTCGCGGCGGCCATCGCATCGAGCGCCTGGTCTTGGCGCAGCACCGCCGGCAGGGTGCGGTGCGCCTTCGGCACCTGCAGCCGGGCCGCGGGATCGCCCGTCAGCAGGCCGCGCCGCACCGCCCACGCGGTGAAGGCCTTGACCGCCGAGGTGCGACGGGCCAGCGTCGTGCGGGCCGCGCCGGCCGTGGCCGCGGCCGACAACCACGACCGCAACAGAAGCAGGCTCAGCCCGTCGAACCCGGCGCCGCGGTCCTCGAGGAAAGCGAACAGCGAGCGCAGGTCGCCGAGGTAGGCCCGGCGCGTGTGCGCCGACCGGCCGCATTGCAGCTCCAGGTACTGGTCGAACTCCTCGAGGACGGCCTCCACAGCTGAAACGTTGGCAGGCGCCGCCAATTTCGCTCAGTCGACGCGCCGCAGCGTGTCCGGGGTGAGATCTTTCAGCTCGGGATATCCGTCGACGGCCATGATCAGGTCGGCTTCGGCCAGCATCATCCGCAGCACGTGCACGATGCCGTCGACCCCGCCGAGCGCCAGCCCGTACGCGTAGGGCCGGCCGATGCCCACCGCGGTCGCGCCCAGCGCGAGCGCCTTGATGATGTCGGCTCCGCTGCGCACGCCGGAGTCGAACAACACCGGAAGGCCGTCGGCCGCCTCGACCACGCCCGGCAGGCAGTCGAGCGCGGGCAGGCCGCCGTTGGCCTGCCGGCCGCCGTGGTTGGAGCAGTAGATGCCGTCGACGCCGCCGTCCCTGGCGCGCCGGGCGTCGTCGGGGTGGCAGATGCCTTTGACGAGCAGCGGCAGATCGGTGAGCGAACGCAGCCAGGGCAGGTCGTTCCACGTGAGCGCGTTGCCGAAGAGCTGCACCCAGCGCAGCACGGCGCCCTGCGGGTCCTCCTCGGGCGGGCGTGACAGGCCCGCGCGGAAGACCGGGTCGCTGGTGTAGTTGGCCAGGCAGTGCCCGCGCAGCTGGGGAAAGTTGGAGGTGCTCAGGTCGCGGGGGCGCCAGCCCGTCACCCAGGTGTCGAGGGTGACGACGATGCCCTTGAATCCGGCCGCTTCGGCGCGCTGCACCAGGCTGGCGGCCATCTCGCGGTCGTTGGGCGTGTACAGCTGGAAGAAACCCGGGGTGTCGCCCAGGGCGGCGGCGACGTCTTCCATCGGGTCGACGGTCAGCGTGGAGGCGACCATCGGGACGCCGGTGGCCGCGGCCGCCCGCGCGGTGGCCAGGTCGCCGTGGCCGTCTTGGGCGCAGATGCCGATGACGCCGATGGGCGCCATGAACACCGGAGCCGGCAGCGTCAGGCCGAACAGCTCGACGGACAGGTCGCGTTCGGCGGCGCCGACGAACATGCGCGGGATCAGCCCCCACCGGTCGAAGGCCTCGCAATTGGCCCGCTGGGTGCGCTCGTTGCCGGCGCCACCCGCCACGTAGGACCAGACCGACGGCGGCAGCGCCGTTGCGGCCTTGGCCTCCAGCTCCGCGAAGGCCATCGGGAACTGGGGCACCACTCCGCCCAGCCCGCGCAGGTAGATCTCGTTCTGGTAGTCCCCGAAATGCGCCATGGAAGTAGAGGATGCCAGCCTGCGGTCGGGCCGACGAACCCGCTACGAGGTCCCGGCCTCCGCCTCGGCCAGTTCCTTCTTCCATTGCCGGAAGGTCTCTTCGGTGCGCCCGCGGCGCCAGTAACCGGAGATGGACGACGCCCACCTCGCGTCCACGCCGCGCTCCTTGCGGATGTAGGGCCGCAGGTTGTGCATCACGCTTTGCGCCTCGCCGTGGATGAAGACGTGCACCTGCCCGGGCAGCCACGGCGTGGTGGTGACGGCCTCGATCAGCGGGGCGTGGTCACCGGCGCGGTCCTCGGGGACCAGGTCGGCTCGCCCGCCGCGATACACCCAGTGCACCTCGACGCCCTCCGGCGCGGTCAACCCGATCTCGTCTTCCTGGCCCGCCACCTCGATGAACGCCTTGCCAACCGCGTTGGCGGGCAACGCTTCCAAAGCCGCGGCAATGGCGGGCAGCGCCGATTCGTCACCGGCGAGCAGGTGCCAATCGGCGGCCGGGTCGGGGGTGTAGGCCCCGCCGGGGCCCATCAGGAAGATCCGCTGGCCGGGCTCGGCCGACGCGGCCCATTGGCCGGCGATGCCGTGCTCGCCGTGCACGACGATGTTCAGGGTGATCTCGCGGGCCGCCGGGTCGACGTGGCGGACCGTCATGGTCCGCACCGACGGCCGCTTCTCGGGGGGCAGGCCGGCGAAGCTGTCCAGGGTCAACGGCTGGGGCAAGGCCTCGACGTCGACGTCGTCGGCGACGAACGCCAACTTGACGTAGGAGTCGGTGAACTTGCTGGGCACGAAGGCGTCGAAGTCCTTGCTGCCCAGCACGACCGCGACCATGTGCGGTGTGAGTTCCTTGGTATCGACAACCTCGAAGCGTTGCAGAGGTCGACCCGCCACTTGTCCTCCTGTTCCCTGCGACCCCCGTCGACTATACGAGTCGCGCCGTCGCCGCAGCTTGGCCGCCGGTGGCCCGGACAAGTCGCCACCTGCCCTCCTGGCGGCGCACCAACCCCGCCAACTCGAGAATCGCCAGCGGCCCGAGCACCCGCTCGGGCGCCAGCCCCGAGGCGACCGCGAGCTGCTCGACCGTGGCGGCGCCGCGGCCCGGCAGCGCCTCGTAGACCCGGCGCTCGGCGTCGCCGAGCCCGTCGAGCGCCGTCGCCGGGCGCGGTTCCTCGGCCGCCAGTTCGCCGATGCGGCCGATGAGCTCGACGATGTGGTCGGCCCGGGTGACCAGTTCGGCGCCGTCACGCAGCAGCGCGTGGCATCCGGCCGACGCCGATGAGGTCACGGGCCCGGGCACGGCGGCCACCACCCTGCCCAGCGCGCGCGCCCAGGCGGCGGTGTTGGCCGCGCCGCTGCGCAGGCCCGCTTCCACCACCACCGCGGCCCCGGCCACGGCGGCCACCAGGCGATTGCGGGTCAGGAATCGGTGCCGCGCCGGCCGCACACCGGGCGGATACTCGGTGAAGACCAGCCCGTGTTGGCCGATGCGATGCAGCAGGGCCGAGTGGCCACTGGGATACGGAATGTCGAGCCCGCCGGCGAGAACGGCCACGGTGATTCCGTCGGCGGCCAGCGCCGCCCGGTGCGCGGCGCCGTCGATGCCGTAGGCGCCGCCGGAGACGACGGCCACGTCGCGTTGCACCAGCCCGACCGCCAGGTCGTCGGCCACCCGCTCGCCGTAAGCCGTCGCGGCCCGGGTTCCCACCACCGCGGCCGCGCGGTGCACGGCCTCGTCGAGCCGGACCGGGCCCTGCGCCCACAACACCAGCGGCGCCCCACCGCGGCCGCGCGCCGGGCCGTTGGCGAACGCGGCGAACGCGAGCACCGGCCACTCGTCGTCGCCGGGCGTGATCAACCGCCCCCCGCGCCCGGCGATCAGGTCCAGATCGGCTGCTGCGCAGTCGATTTCGCGTCTGGCCTCGGTGTGCCGCGCCAGGTCGTCGTCCACGTGCCCGCGGCGGACGCGGTCGGCCGCCTCCACCGGGCCCACGCGTCGCACCAGGGTGGCGAGCTCGGCGCAGGGCGGCTCCGCCACCCGGGACAGGTACGCCCAGGCGCGCAGCGCAGGGTCGTCGACCGCCGTCAGCATCGCCATGCTCCAGGTCCCAAGAATCCACCAAGAATCCGTTGAGCCCCATACGCGAATGTGTTGTCGTGGCCCCCCATTCGCCATCGCGCAGCCGGCGACGAAAGGAGCGAACGATGATCATCTGCCCGCCGACGCGGCTCGCCGCGCCCGCCCGGCCGGTGAACCCGTGGGCGATCACCGCGTTCGCCCTGAGCCTGATCAGCTGGTGCGGCCTGCCGATCCCGATCCTGAGCGGCGTCCTCGCGTGCGTCGCGCTGCGCGACCTGGAACGGCGCGGCGAGGCCGGCCGCGCGATGGCGCAGTTCGCGCGGGCCTTCGCCATCCTGGTGACCGTCGCGATCGCGGTCCGGGGCGGCCACAACGACTGGCTGACGAAGGCGTACTGGTGACCGGCGGCCGGCGCTCATCGGTGGGCTCCCGGCTGCCGAAAGCTGAGCGCGGCCGCGACCTCCTCGGGCCCGGGCGCCACCCCGCCCGCCAGGTCGGCCAAAGTCCACGCGACCCGCAGGGTGCGGTCCAGGCCCCGGATGCTGAGCAGGCCACGATCCAGCGCCTGTTGCAGCGGGGTCATCGCGGCGGTGCCGGGACGGAACTTGCGGCGCAGCAACGCCCCGCTGACCTCAGCGTTGGTGCGAAACCCGTGCGGTAGCCACCGCTCGGCCGCGGCCGCGCGGGCCTGCGCCACCCGATGGCGGACCTGCGCCGTCGACTCGGCTGGGCCACCCGAGAACGCGCCCGCGCGCACCCCGTGCATTTCCACCCGCAGGTCCACCCGGTCCATCAGGGGCCCGGACAGCTTGCCCAGGTAGCGGCGCTTGACCGCCGCCGCACACATGCAGTCCTGCGGGTCGGCGGGCGCGCACGGGCACAGATTGGCGGCCATCACCAGCTGGAACCGGGCCGGATAACACGCCACCCCGTCGCGCCGGGCGAGGCGAATCTCCCCGTCCTCCAACGGCGTTCGCAACGCTTCCAGCACGTGGACGCTGATCTCGGCGCACTCGTCGAGGAAGAGCACCCCGCGGTGCGCTCGGCTGACCGCGCCCGGGCGCGCCATGCCCGAACCGCCGCCGACGAGCGCGGCCACGCTGGAGGTGTGATGCGGCGCCACGAAAGGCGGCGTGGTGATCAACGGCGTGTCCCCCGACAGCAGCCCGGCCACCGAATGGATGGCGGTGACCTCCAGCGACTCGCTCTCCGACAGTGGCGGCAGCAGGCCCGGAAGCCGTTGCGCGAGCATGGTTTTGCCGATGCCCGGCGGCCCGGTGAGCATGAGGTGGTGCGACCCGGCCGCGGCCACTTCCACCGCGAACCGCGCCTGGGTCTGACCGACCACGTCGGCCAGATCCGCCGAGGGCTCCGGCTCCGTGGCCCTCGTGGTGATCCTGTCGTCCAAGGCGGCGGACCCGCCGAGCCACCGCTGCAGTTGCCGCAGCGTGCGCACCCCCCAGACGTCGATGCCGTCGACCAGGCTGGCCTCGGCCAGGTTCTCCGCGGGGACGACGACGGCCGGCCAGCCGTCGCGCTTGGCCGCCAGCACCGCGGGCAGCACGCCGCGCACCGGGCGCACCCGACCGTCCAGCGACAGCTCGCCCAGCAGCACCGTCTTCTCCAGGCGGTCCCACGGGGTTTTCCGTTGCGCCGACAGGACGGCGGCGGCCAGGGCGATGTCGTAGACCGACCCCATCTTGGGCAGCGTCGCCGGGGACAGCGCGAGCGTGAGCCGCGACATGGGCCAGTCGTTGCCGCAGTTGCTCACCGCCGCCCGCACCCGGTCGCGGGACTCCTGCAGCGCCGCGTCGGGCAGACCCACCAGATGCACGCCCGGCAGCCCGTTGCTGATGTCGGCTTCGATCTCCACGATCTGTCCGTCCACCCCGCGCACGGCGACCGAGAACGCCCGACCCAGCGCCATCAGCCGATCCCCTGCAGGTGCGTGATCTCGGGGGTGCGCCGCCGCCCGACCCGCACCCGGATCACGTCGATGCGCAGCGCCGCCCAGCGCGTGTCCTGGCCGGCCAGCCACAGCGCGGCCAAGCGGCGCAGCCGGCGAACCTTGCGCTCGGTGACCGCGCACGCCAGCCCGCCATAGCCGTCACCGGTGCGGGTCTTCACCTCGACGAACACCGCCGTGCGGGCGGTCTCGTCACACGCGATGATGTCGAGTTCGCCGTAGCGGCAGCGCCAATTGCGGTGCAGAATGCGCAGTCCCATCCGGGTCAGGTGGTCGACGGCGAGCGCCTCGCCCATCGCCCCCAGCTGCGCCCGGGTCATGGGTGTTTCGGTGGTCATGCGGCCACGGTGCGCGATTGGTCCGACAAGGCGGGCCTTGGTGACTCGCGCCACGACCGGTCATCCCCAGTGCCGCGTCCATGCACAACGCGGCCGAAGGCGATCAGCCGATGCGATCCGCCCTGGTGTAGACGTTCATCGAGTCCTCCCGCAGGAACGCCACCAGGGTGATCCCCGACTCCTCGGCCAGCGAGACCGCCAGGGACGACGGCGCGGACACGGCGGCCAGCACCGGAATCCCGGCCAGCACCGCTTTCTGCGTCAACTCGAAGGAGGCCCGCCCACTGACCAGCAACACCGAACCCGCCAGCGGCACCCGCCGATGTTCCAGCGCCCAGCCGATGACCTTGTCGACCGCGTTGTGCCTGCCGACGTCCTCGCGGACCGCCCACATCGTGCCGTCGACGCCGAACAGCGCCGCGGCGTGCAGCCCGCCGGTGCTGTCGAAAACCTTTTGGGCCGAACGCAATTGGGTGGGCATCGCCTCCAGCGTGCTCGCCGCGACGGTCGCGGCGTCGGCCCCCGGCGCGAAGCGGCCGATCAGCCGGACCGCGTCGAGTGACGCCTTGCCGCAGACCCCGCAGGACGAGGTGGTGTAGAAGTTGCGCGTCACGTCGAGCGCCGGCGGCGCCACCCCGTCGGCCAGCGTCACGTCGAGCACGTTATAGGTGTTCGTGCCGTCGACGGCACCGCCGCAATAACGGATGGTCTGCACGTCGTCGCGGCCCCCGATCACCCCCTCGGTGAGCAGAAAGCCCTGCGCCAGTTCGAAATCCGCACCAGGGGTGCGCATGGTGACGGTGACCGCCGCGCCATTGACCCGAATCTCCAGCGGCTCCTCGACGACGAGGGTCTCCGGCCGGGTGGTCGCTTTCCCGGCGGTGAGATGCTTCACCCGCCGGCGCGCAGTTACGTGCCGCACTAGCCGATTTCACCGTCGCCCGGCAGCCGGAGCCTCACGCAGCCAACGTACCGCGGTTGTCGGGCCGTCACACCGCCGACGCCAGCGCGGTCAGGGTCTCGGCCGAGGAGTGCACCGGCCTCCAGCCGAGCTGGGTGCGCGCTTTGGTGGTGTCCATGACCATCGACGTGCGCGCGGTGTGCAGCCACTCCAGCATGGACGGGACGAGCGGGACCCGGGACAGCGCGGCAGAAGCGGCCGCGGCCGCAACCGCCGGGACCCGCACCGGGCGGCCCCCCAAAGCGCGCACCACGTCGGCCACCGTCACGACGCCGTCCCCGGCGATGTTGTAGGCCCCGGGCGGCGCCGGCGCGGTGGCCGTCAGCGCGATCGCGCTCGCGACGTCGTCGTGGTGCACCAGCTGCAACGGGAAACCCGGATCCGGGACGACCGGCTTGAGAATGGGCAGCGCCTTGACCAGGGCGCGCACCGGGCCGGGCAGCTGGTTCCACGGCATCGCGTCGGCCAGCACGGTGGCGTTGGGCCCGGCCACGATGCAGGGCCGCAACACGAACACCTCGAGCGGCGAGTCCCTGGTGATCTCACCGAGCGCCGCCTCACAGGCCGCCTTCTGCGCCGAGTAGTAGTGCTCCGCGGACCCTCGCGCCGGGACGTCCTCGGTCAGGGGGCTGGGGTTGTCGCCGTGGTAGCCGTACGCGGCCACCGACGACGTGTACACCAGGCGCCGCGTCCGCTCACTGGCGACCGTCGCCTCGAACACGTTGCGGGTGCCCTCGAGGTTGATGCGGGCGCTCTCCTCCCGCGATCCCATGATGATGAAGGCCAGATGGATCACCACGTCGGCCTGTGCCACCAGGGCGTCGACGGCCTCACGGTCCAGGATGTCGCCCTGCTGGTAGGTGGTTTTCAGCCAGCCCCGCGACGCCGGGTCGAACGGACGGCGCGCCATCCCGATGATGGCGTCGACGGACGGCTCTCGCTCCAGCGCCGTCACCGCTGAGATGCCGATCTCTCCGGTGGGCCCGGTCACCGCGACGGTAATTCCCATCCCAAGGCTTTTTCCCGCCCGGGTCCCGACGAAACCACGGGTGGGCAACGTCACCGGGCTGCGGGCACGAACTGGTGACGTTTCCCGCGCCCGCGAGCGGATAGCCAAGACGCGTGGAATTCGTCGCAATCGCGCCGAACAGCGTGTGAGGCCCGGGTCGAAAGCCGATAATCTACGGCGATCGAACGAGGGGTCGGCTGGTCACGGCGCAGGAAAGAGGCACAGCATGGGGGATGAATCCACGGTCGCGGGCGGCCCGACGCCCGGCGGAGAGAAGGCCGACCCCGGCACGGTTTTCGCCGCCTTGGCCGAGATCATCTACCAGGGCTCGGACGCCGGTCAGATGTACGCGGCCATCTGCGTCGCGGCCACCCTGGTGGTCCGCGGGTGCGACCACGCCAGCCTGCTGGTGCGCGACGGCGACCGCTACATCACGGTCGGCGCGAGCGACCGACTGGCCCAGCAGATCGACGAGCTGGAGCGACGGTCCGGCGACGGCCCGTGCATCGACGCGATCGAGGAGGAAACCCCGCAGATCGACCCGGACCTGACCACGCCGTCGCTCTGGCCGGGACTGGCGAAGGTCCTGGTGGCGGAAACCCCGGTGCGCGGCGCGATGGGCTTTCGGCTGCTGGTCGACAAACGCAAGGGCGCCGCGCTCAACCTGTTCAGCGACACCCCCAACATGTTCGATGCCGAAGCGGCCGGGCGGGCGGCGGTGCTGGCCGCGTTCGCCAGCGTCGCCATCAACGCGGTCGCCAAGGGCGAGGACGCCACCAGCCTGCGCCGGGGGCTGCTCAGCAACCGCGAGATCGGCAAGGCGGTCGGCATGTTGATGCTGCTCCACGACATGACCGAGGAGCAGGCGTTCGACCTGCTGCGACGGCATTCCCAGGCGCTCAACATCAAGCTGGCCGACGTCGCGCGGGAGGTCATCGACAGACGCGGCGAACTTCCGACGGCGGAGGACACGCAGCCGCCCGAGGGTGGCTAGCGCCGGCTATTCGGGCAGGCGCAGCTCGGGCTTTTCCACCTCTTCGATGTTGACGTCCTTGAACGTCACGACCCGCACCTGCTTGACGAAGCGCGCCGGCCGGTACATGTCCCACACCCAGGCGTCGGACAGGCGCAGCTCGAAGTACACCTCGCCGTCGGCGTTGCGCGGCACCATCTCCACGCTGTTGGCCAGGTAGAACCGCCGCTCGGTTTCCACGACGTAGCTGAACTGACCGACGATGTCCTTGTATTCGCGGTACAGCGAGAGCTCCATCTCGGTTTCGTACTTTTCGAGATCCTCGGCACTCATCTGTTCAGACGTCCTTCTCGGAGAAACACTTCCGGGCGTTCCGCCCGGGGAATCCTGGTCCCATCTTTCCTCACCGACATCCGCCGCGCGCGGGCGGAGGGTCCCCTTTGCATTCGGCCACCACGCGGCTGCCCGATCCCCCTGACCCTATGGCCACGCGCCGGACGTTGATGAACGAATGGCGGTGTTCGGGGCAGGGGCCGAGCTGCGTAAGCGCCGTGCTGTGCGCCGGTGTGCTGTAGCCCTTGTGCTCGGCGAAGCCGTATCCCGGGTGGTCGGCGTCCATGGCGACCATCAGCCGGTCGCGGCTGACCTTCGCCAGCACGCTCGCCGCGGCGATGCAGGCCGCCACCGCGTCGCCGCCGATGACCGGCAGCGACGGCACCGCCAGCCCGGGCACCCGGAACCCGTCGCTGAGCACGTAACCGGGCCGCAGCGGCAGGCCCGCGACGGCGCGGCGCATACCTTCGATGTTGGCGACGTGCACGCCCCGGCGGTCCACCTCGGCCGGCGGTATGAACACCACGTGGTAGGCCAGCGCGTAACGACGGATCAGCGGGAACAGTCTCTCCCGGGCGCTCTCTGTGAGCTTCTTCGAATCATCAAGGGCGGCAAGGCTTTCCAGCCGCCCCGGCCCGAGCACGCAGGCGGCCACCACCAGCGGGCCCGCGCACGCGCCGCGGCCGACTTCGTCCACGCCGGCCACCGGTCCCAGCCCGCTGCGGTACAGCGCCGACTCCAGCGTGCGCAGTCCCGACGACTTGCGGATCACCGTCCGCGGCGGCCACGTCGTGGCCATGGCTACTGATGCTGTTGCGGGTTCACCGACGACACGCCACCCCATCGCCCGGGCGGCCACACGATGAACCTCGCCTTGCCGATCACGTTCGACACCGGCACGGTGCCCGATGTGGGGTCGCCCGTGCACAACACGCCCTTGAGGGCCTCGGCCGGGACGCTGGTGCAGTGGGCACGCGAGTCCGCCGAGTGAGTGCGGTTGTCGCCCATCACCCACAGCCGGCCCTGCGGCACGGTGACCGGGCCGAACTCGCTGCCCAGGCAGGGGTACACCGACGGGTCGGCCATCATCGTGGCCGGATCCAGGTAGGGCTCCTTGAGCGGCTTGCCGTTGACTGTCAGCCCGGTGTCGGCCCGGCACTGCACCGTCTGTCCGCCCACCGCGATGACCCGCTTGACCAAGTCGTTCTCGTCGGGCGGCACAAAGCCGATGAACGACAGGGCGTCCTGCGCCCAGCGCAGCGCGGTGTTGTTGGACCGGATCGACTTGTAGCCGAGGTTCCACGACGGCGGCCCCTTGAAGACGATGACGTCGCCGGGGCCGGGCGCGTGAAAGCGATAGGTGATCTTGTCGACCATGATCCGGTCGCCGACGCAGCCGGAGCACCCGTGCAGCGTGGGCTCCATCGACTCCGACGGGATCAGGTAGGGCCGCGCCACGAACGTCAGCATGACGTAGTAGAGCGCCACGGCGATCACGGCCAGCAGCGCGATTTCGCGCAGTGACGACCGCTTGGCGCGCTCCGGCGCGTCCGGCCGTCCCGGTTCGGGAACCGTTGCCGTCCCGCCCTCGGGCGGGTCCGGGATGCGGGTGGAGACCTTCGGCTCTGACTGGGCGGACGGGGGCTCAGGAGAGTCCGTGGGATCGGTCACGAGATCAGAGTAGCCAGCGCAGATTGTGGCGCGGTAAACCGACCGGGACTGCCGCCCGGCCGTGCCAGCTCAGCGCTTTTCCTTGATCTTGGCCTTCTTGCCGCGCAGCTCTCGGAGGTAGTACAGCTTCGCGCGGCGGACGTCGCCACGGGTCACCACCTCGATGTGATCGATGTTCGGCGAGTGCACCGGGAAGGTGCGCTCGACGCCGACGCCGTAGCTCTCCTTGCGCACGGTGAAGGTCTCGCGGACCCCGCCGCCCTGCCGGCGGATCACCACGCCCTTGAACACCTGGATGCGCTCCTTGGCGCCCTCGATGACCTTGACGTGCACGTTGATGGTGTCGCCCGGGCCAAAAACCGGGATGTCGTCGCGCAGCGACGCTTGGTCGACGAAGTCCAGGCGGTTCATCGTAGAAGACACTTCCTTGCGGTCGCGGCCTGCGGCAACAGCCCCTCGGGGCGGTCGCCAAGCCGATGGTTTGGGGCAACTTGGGCGTATCTCGCAGCAGGGGAAGAAGCGGCCCGGCCGGCCGGCAACCGCTGGAGACAACTGGTCAATTGTGCCAGATAGGGCGGTTGCCATGAAAATCACAGCTTCCGAGGCGGTTCGCAGCGAGCCGAAATCGCTGGTGAATGGTACATATGACTGGGGTCAGAACGCCCTACCGGGCCCTGCGTGACCGGCCGGGCAGGTGGCGCGACGAGCCCAGCGCCTGTGCACTCGGGCGCCCCGGAGCCACGTCGGAGGAGAGGAATGCGCGTTCGGCCGCTGATGCTGTTCACCGCCACTGCGGCGGTGGCGTTGGTGGTGGCCGCCGGGTGCGAGGCAAAGGTGCAGGCCAAGGCCTACAACTTCCCGGTGTACGTCACCGGAGACCGCGGTCTGCGCCAACCCACCCCGCAGGCGGCCCAGCTGATGCTCGAAGCGGTCAAGCCGCCGCAGCCGGAACCGCAACTGGCGATCCCGGGCCCCGTCGGCCTGCAGGCGCGGGTGCAGCAGGCGACCGACGAGGCCGCCGCCGCCGGGGCCGCGCTGTCGGTCGCGATCCTCGACCGCAAAACCCACCAGCTGGTCTCCACGGGCAACGGCCAGGTCATCGGCACCGCGTCGGTGGCCAAGCTGTTCATCGCCGACGACCTGCTGCTGCACGAATCCCAGGGCAAGGCCGCGCTGAGCGCGGACGACCGGCAGGCGTTGGACGTCATGCTGCAGTCATCCGACGACGGTGCGGCCGAACGGTTCTGGGGCCAGGGTGGCGAGAACGCCATCATCACGGCGGTCGCGGGCCGCTACGGGCTCGGATCGACCACCCCGCCCAGCGACGGGCGCTGGTGGAACACCATGAGCTCGATGACCGACCTGATCCGCTACTACGACATGCTGCTCGACGGATCGGGCGGGTTGCCCGCCGACAAGGCGAAGGTCATCGTCGACGACCTGGCACGGTCGACCCCGAACGGGCTCGACGGCTACCCGCAGCGCTTCGGCATCCCGGACGGTCTGTACGCCGAGCCGGTGGCGGTCAAGCAGGGCTGGATGTGCTGCATCGGCAGCGACTGGATGCACCTGTCGACGGGCGTGATCGGCGCCGACCGCCGTTACATCATGGTGGTGCAGTCCCTGCAGCCCTCGGACGACGCCACCGCCCGCGACACCATCACCCGGGCGGTGAAGACGATATTCCCCGAAGGCCGGACCGACCCGCTGCGCCGCGGGCTCTAGTCGCGGGGGTCCAGCAGCTCCGGGCGCCGTTCGCGGGTGCGCCGCAGCGAAACCTCCCGCCGCCACGCGGCGACGCGCGCGTGGTCACCGGACAGCAGCACCTCGGGCACGTCGAGCCCGCGCCAGCTCGGCGGCCGGGTATAGCTGGGCCCCTCGAGCAGCCGGTCCAGGGCCGGCGAGTGCGAATCCTGTTGATGCGACGCCGGATTGCCGAGCACACCCTCGAGCAGGCGCACCACGGCTTCGATCATCACCACCGCCGCCGACTCCCCACCGGGCAGGACGTAGTCACCGATCGAAACCTCTTCGACCCGCATCCGCCGGGCGGCGTCCTCGATGACCCGCTGGTCGATCCCCTCGTAGCGACCGCAGGCGAACACCAGGTGGGCTTCGGCGCTCCACCGCTGGGCATCGGCCTGCGTGAACAATCGGCCCGCAGGCGTCGGGACCACCAAAACCGTTGCATCCGAACAGATCTCGTCCAGCGCCTCGCCCCATACCGGCGCCTTCATCACCATCCCGGGACCACCGCCGTAGGGGGCGTCGTCGACCGAGCGGTGCACGTCGTGCGTCCAGCCGCGCAGGTCGTGCACCCGCAGGTCGACCAGGCCCGAACCAATCGCCTTGCCGGGCAACGATTGCCGCAGCGGATCCAGGAAGGCCGGGAAGATGGTGACGACGTCGATCCTCATGCGAGATCCAGCAGGCCCTCGGGCGGATCGATCTCCACGACCCGGTCGTCGAGCGACACCGACGTGACGATCGTGCCGACGAACGGCACCAACACCTCCCCGCCGTCGCCCCGGCGCACCGCCAGCAGCTCACCGCCGGCGGTGTGCAGCACCTCGGCGACCACCCCGACGTCCCGGCCCGCCACGGTCCGCACGTGCAGCCCTTCGAGCTGGTGGTCGTAGTAGGTGTCCGGCTCGTCGATCGCGGGCAGGTCTGCGGAATCGACGACGAACACCGTGCCGCGCAGCGCGTCGGCGGAGTCGCGGTCTCTCACCCCGGCCAGCCGCACCAGCAACCGCCCGCCGTGTTCGCGCGCGCTCTCGACGACGAAGTCGCGTTCCCCGCCACCGCGAGATGCCTTGCCGCGCAGAGTGTTACCGGGCGCGAATCGGGCGGCGGGATCGTCGGTGCGAATCTCGACGACGACCTCGCCGCCGATCCCGTGCGCCTTCGCGACGCGCCCGACGGTCAACTCCAACGGAGTTCCATCAGCGCTACTGGTCGGTGTCCACCACGTCGACGCGGATGCCGCGGCCACCGATGCCGGCGACCAGCGTGCGCAGCGCGGTCGCGGTGCGTCCGCCACGGCCGATCACCTTGCCCAGGTCGTCGGGATGGACGTGGACCTCGACAGTGCGGCCTCGGCGGCTGGTCACCATGTCCACCCGGACGTCGTCGGGATTGTCGACGATCCCCCGGACCAGGTGCTCCACCGCGTCAACGACGACCGTGCTCACGTCGTCAGCTTTCGGTGCTCGGCGCGGCCTGCTCGCCGCCCTCGGCGGCGGGCTCTGCGGGGGTCTCAGCCGGGGTCTCAGCGGCGGGCTCGGCGGGGGCCTCGGCGGCGGCCTCAGGCTCGGCGGCCTTCGCGGCCTTCTTGGCCGGCGCCTTCTTCTTCGGCTTCGCGGCCTCGGTGGTGGGACCACCCTCGGCCTCGGCCAGCGCGGCGTTGAACAGGTCGAGCTTGCTGGGCTTGGGCGGGGCGACCTTCAACCGGCCCTCGGCGCCGGGCAGGCCCTTGAACTTCTGCCAGTCGCCGGTGATCTTCAGCAGCTTGAGCACGGGCTCGGTGGGCTGAGCGCCCACGGACAGCCAGTACTGGGCGCGCTCGGAGTTGATCTCGATGAGGCTCGGGTCTTCCTTCGGGTGGTAGCGCCCGATGACCTCGATGGAACGACCGTCGCGGCGCGTGCGCGCGTCGGCGACGGCGATGCGGTACTGGGGATTGCGGATCTTGCCAAGCCGGGTGAGCTTGATCTTCACAGCCATGGTTAAGCGAACTCTCCTGTGTGCGTCACGCTGCAATTCAGCGATCGGGGCGGGATGCCCGGATCCGGTTTTGCCTCGAGTGTGATGACCGGGACGCGATCGTGATCGCGCCGCGGACAGCCGCCCATTGTGCCAGACTGCCGTGTCCAAGCAGAAATTTGCGCTCAGTCGTCGATGTGCGTGGGTGGGTTGCTGAATTCGGAACCCCATGGATGCAGGTCAGGACCCATCATGTCGCAGCGAGTGGCGCCGCGGGAACCCGACCCACCATAGGCGGAGTAGAACACCACGCAGCGTTGCCAGGTGCCGTCCGGAGAAACCGGTCCGTCGCACCTACTGACGGACAACCCGCCGTACAGGCAGCCGGCGCCGGCGGGTGGCGCCATGGCGATCAAGCCACCGGCCGTCAAGGCGGCAGCCAGTCCCCCGACGATGCTGCGCCTCATGGTGCCTCCCCATAGCGAAATGGCTGAGCCGGCTTGATCTTGCCGTGTCACATGACCTTCTGGAAGACCTTGGCCTCCACCCGGCGCGTCATCCGCCAGCCCTCGGCCGTGCGCAGGAACTCGTCGTCGTACCAGAGCCCGCAGAACAGCACCTGCCCCTTGTCGCCGCCGAGCACCATCGGGTTGAAGCAGATCACCCGCGACGAGGCCGTGTCGCCGTCGATTCGCACCGAGAAGTTGCCCAGCATGTGCGCGTACACCGGGAAGTTCGGCAGCACCTCCGACAGCCACTTCTTGATCTCCGGATAGTGGCCCTCGATGCCCCCGAGCGCGGTGTAGTCGATGTACGCGTCCGGGGTGAACACCTTGTCGAGGTCGTCGAATCGGCGCTGGTCAATGGCGGTCGAATAGTCCACCAGCAGCTGCTGGATCTCTAGGCGGTCGGAAATCTCGGCCAGGCTCAACATGGGAGGGACAGTACTGAAAATCCGCACCCGGGTGGCCCGGAAGTTAGACTTTCGGCCCATGCGCAAGCTCATGGCCGCCGCCGCGGCCCTGTTCACGGTCGGTGCGGGTGCCACCGCCCCCACGTCGTGGGCCGACGCCATGCAGCCCGTCGGCTCGGTGCCGATCCCGGACGGGCCGGCCCAGACCTGGATCGTGGCCGACCTGGACAGCGGTCAGGTGCTGGCCGGCCGCGACCAGAACGTGGCCCACCCGCCGGCGAGCACCATCAAGGTGCTGCTGGCGCTGGTGACGCTGGACCAGGTCAGCCTGGACTCCACCGTGGTCGCCGACACCGCCGACACCCAGGTGGAGTGCAACTGCGTCGGCGTCAAACCGGGCCACGTCTACACCGCGCGCCAACTGCTCGACGGCCTGCTGCTGGTCTCGGGCAACGACGCCGCCAACACGCTGGCGCACATGCTGGGCGGCCCGGAGGCGACGGTCGCCAAGATGAACGCCAAGGCAGCGTCGCTGGGCGCCACGAGCACCCACGCCTCGACGCCGTCCGGCCTGGACGGGCCCGGCGGGTCGGGCTCCTCGACGGCCCACGACCTGGCCGTCATCTTCCGCGCCGCGATGGCCAATCCGGTGTTCGCGCAGATCACCGCCGAGCCGTCGGCGATGTTCCCCGGCGACCACGGCGATGCACCGATCACCAATCAGGACGAGCTGTTGCAGCGCTACCCCGGCGCGATCGGCGGCAAGACCGGCTTCACCGACGCCGCCCGCAAGACCTTCGTGGGGGCGGCCGCCCGCGGCGGCCGGCGGCTGGTCATCGCCATGATGTACGGCCTGGTGAAGACCGGTGGCCCGAGCTACTGGGACCAGGCGGCGACGCTGTTCGACTGGGGCTTCGCGCTCAACCCGCAGTCCAGCATCGGCTCGCTATAGGCCCGCGCCCGGGGCGGCCGCGGACAGCAGCGTCATCAGCATCGGAATCCGTTGCTCGGCGATCTGCGGCTGCGGCAGCACCCCCTCCACCACCGCCGCGCCGTCGAACACGTTGGTCAGCACCGCCACGAGCACCGGGAACGTGTCCTGGGGGAAATTCTCGGCGCCCGGCAGCGCGCGCGCGGCCTCGTGGATTTTCGTGGAGTACTGCCGCAGCTCGTGCTGCAAGGTGTCCCTGAGCTTTTCGTCGGTGCGCGCCGCGACCAGCAGTTCGTAGAGCACGGCGTTGGTGGGGGCGGCGGTGACGTCGCGCAGGATCGCCAGGGCGGCTTCGAGCGCCGGGCGGTCCGGCGGTATTTCGGCGACCCGCTTGGTGAACGTCTCGAGCTGGCGGCGCAACACCTCGGACGCCGTGGCCGCCATGAAGTCGCCCATGGTCTCGAAGTGCCGGAACAGGGCGCCCACCGACACCCCCGCGCGTTTGGTGATCACGGCCGCCGACGCCCGCGCGTATCCGACCTCGATGATGGTCTCGATGCACGCGTCGAGGAGCCGGCCGACGGTCTCCTCCCGACGCTGCTGCTGGGTTCTGGCCATGTCACACCCCGATTTTCAGGGCGCCCTGGCCCCGGTGCCGCTGGCCCGCGCGCAGGTAGCGGCCCGATTTCACGGTTTGGCCGTAGCCGTCGCGGAATTGGCCCGCCCGGAAGACGACCGCGCCGCCGACACCGGTCGCGACGACGGCGTCGTCGTTGCGGTTGACCATGCGCCGCAGGCCCCCGTAGAAGGGCACCTCTTCCTCGTAGTAGCCCTCGACCGCCTCGTTGAGCCCGCTCGGGTCGATCACCACGAAGTCCGCGCGGTCGCCCTGGCGCAGCGTGCCGGCGTCGACCCCGAACCACTCCCCGAGCTCACCGGTCAGGCGGTGCACCGCCTGCTCGATGGGCATGAACGGCGCGCCGGCCCGGTGGGCGTCGCGGACCCGCTTGAGCAGCTTCACGGGGAAGTTGTAGAAGGCCATGTTGCGCAGGTGCGCGCCGGCGTCCGAGAAGCCCATGTGCACGCTGCCTTCCTTGGCGAGCGCGTCCAGCAATTTGGGCCGATGGTTGGCGACGGTGGTCGTCCACCGGACGTTGCGCTCGCCGTTCTCGACGAGCACGTCGAGGAAGGCGTCGAGCGGGTGCAGCTTGCGCTCATCGGCGATGGCGCCAAAGCTCTTGCCGATCAACGATTTATCGGGGCATTCGACGATCACCGCGTCATGGAAGTCGCGGTGCCACAACGACGGGCCGAGCTTGACGCGGTCGAACTCGCGCCGGAACTGGCGGCGGTATTCCTCGTCGGCCAGTAACTCGTTGCGCTCCAACTGATCCCGCAGGTGCAGGGCCGCCGTCCCGGCGCCGAACTCCTCGAAGACCGGCAGGTCGATTCCGTCGGAGTACAGCTCGAACGGCACCGGCAGATGCTGGAACCGCACGCTCGAGCCCAGCAGTTTGTTCAGCAGCCGGGTCCCCGGACCGAAGACGTACACCGACAGCGGCATCGACTTGGCGTCGGCCGAAACCAGCATGCTCATGCGAACGCCCTTGCCCCGGTTGAGGATTCGGCTGCTCGCCAGAAAGAACAGGATCCCGGTCGACGGCTTGGCCACGTTGGGCGCGCTCTGCAGAATGCGGCCGCGCTTGCGCAGCACCTTGATCAGCCTGCGCCGTTCGCGCCAGGTCGCGAAGGTGGACGGCAGCGCCCGCGACCGAAAGCGCTCGCCGTCGAGCTTGTCGATGGGCGCGTCCATCCCCGACATGCCGAGCACGCCGGCGTCGAGCGCCTCCTCGAGCAGCGCCGCCATCTTCTCCACCTCGGCGTCGGTGGGCTTGACGGCGGCGTCGGTGGCCCGATCGAGCCCCAGCACCGCGGTCCGCAGGTCCGAATGGCCCAGCAGCGAGCCGATGTTCGGCCCGAGCGGCAGGGCGTCGATCGCCTTGATGTAGTCCGCCGCGGTGGACCACGTCTTGTTCTGCAGTGCGCCGTAGACGAATTCGCGCGGCACGGCTTCGACACGGCTGAACAGGTCGGCGGCGTCCTCGGAACTGGCGTAGACGGTCGACAGCGAGCAGTTCCCCAGCAACACGGTGGTGACCCCGTGGCGCACGGACTCCCGCAGGCCCGGGTCCAGCAACACCTCGGCGTCGTAATGCGTGTGCACGTCGATGAAGCCGGGAACCACCCACTTGCCGGCCGCGTCGATCACCTCGGGGCAACCCGCCTCGTCCAGCGGCGCGTCCGACACCGTGGCCACGACGCCGTCGCGGATACCCAGCGTGCGGGTGAGCGGCGCGGCGCCGGTCCCGTCGAACCACAGCCCGTCACGAATGATCACGTCGTAAGCCACTTTTTCCTCCAGGTCGTCGTGGTGGAACGACCGTAACATAGATAGCAAGCACTCGCAATCTTTTCGACCAAGGGCGTGTCGCCCTCCCCCGTCTACGCCTGCGGGCGGAACACCTGGCCGCGCAATATCACCAGGTCAGGGCGGCGCAGCACGGCCGGGCCGGACCGCGGGTCGTCGGCGAAGCACAGCAGGTCGGCCGACGCGCCATGGTCCAACACCGGCCGCCGCAGCCAGCGGCGGGCGTCCCAGCACGCCGCGCCCAGCGCCTCGGTCGGGCCCATCCCGATGCGCTTGAGCGCCTCGACCTCGTCGGCGATGCGTCCGGGCGCGACCATGGTGCCGGCGTCGCTGCCGGCGTAGATCGGCACGCCCGCCTCGCGGGCCGCGGCGATCCGGTCCAGGCCGCGGGCGTGCAGGTCGCGCATGTGGGCGGCGTAGACCGGGTACTTCGCGGCGGCCGCTTCGGCGATGCCGGGGAAGTTCTCCACGATGTTGACGAGCGTGGGGACCAGGACGGTGCCGTGCTCGAGCATCAGCGCGATGGCCTCGTCGGTGAGGCCGGTGCCGTGCTCGATGCAGTCGATGCCGGCCTTGATCAGGCCGGGCAGCGCGTCCTCGCTGAAAACGTGCGCGGTCACCCGGGCGCCATGGGCGTGCGCGGTCTCGATCGCGGCCTTGAGCACGTCGTCGGACCACAGCGGGGCGAGATCGCCGACGCTGCGGTCGATCCAGTCCCCGACCAGCTTGATCCAGCCGTCCCCGCGCTCGGCCTCCTCGGCGACCGCCTGCGGCAGCTGCCATTCGTCTTCCAATTCGCGCGAGAAGCCCGCCGCATAGCGCTTGGGCCGGGCCAGGTGCTTGCCGGCGCGGATGATGCGCGGCAGATCGTCGTGCTCGTCGAGGCTGCGGGTGTCGGTGGGTGAGCCGCAGTCCCGCAACAGCAGCGCACCGACGTCGCGTTCGATTTCGGCCTGGGCGATCGCGTCGTCGATCGGGATCTCGCCGTGCTCGCCGAGGCCGACGTGGCAGTGGGCGTCGACCAGGCCGGGCACGATCCAGCCTTGAAACCCAGACGAGCCAAAGACGGTGTCGGCCCCCGCGACGGGCTCGGTGCTGATGCGGCCGTCGACAATCCACAGCTCGGTTGGGGTCTCGTCGGGCAGCCCCACACCTCGCACGTGCATACGCACGGCGGGTTAGTTTCGTCCCGGATTGCCTGGAAACTTGAGCTTGGACAAATCGAAATCCGCCAGGCCGGGCGGCAGCTCGTCGAGACCCTTGGGCATCTGCGACAGGTCGGGGAAGCCGGCCGGCATGTTCGGCATGCCGGCGCCGAGCGGGTTGCGGTTCTTGGGCGGCGTCGGGCCGCGCCCGCCCTTCTTGCCCTTCTTGCCCTTGCCGCCCTTGGCCTTTCGGGTCGCCGACTTGCGGCCCATGCCGGGAATGCCCATGCCGCCGAGCATCGACGACATCATCTTGCGGGCCTCGAAGAAGCGGTCGACCAGCTGGTTGACGTCGGACACCGAGACGCCCGACCCGTTGGCGATGCGCAGCCGCCGCGAGGCGTTGATGATCTTCGGGTCGGCCCGCTCCTGCGGCGTCATGCCGCGGATGATGGCCTGCAGCCGGTCGAGTTGCTTGTCGTCGACCTGGGCCAGCGCGTCTTTCATCTGGCCGGCGCCGGGCAGCATGCCCAGCAGGTTGCCGATCGGGCCCATCTTGCGGATGGCCAGCATCTGCTCCAGGAAGTCCTCCAGCGTCAGCTCGCCGGTGCCGATCTTGGCGGCGGCGGCCTCGGCCTGCTCGGCGTCGAAGACCTGCTCGGCCTGCTCGATCAGGCTGAGCACGTCGCCCATGCCCAAGATGCGGCTGGCCATCCGGTCGGGGTGGAAGACGTCGAAGTCCTCCAGCTTCTCGCCGGTGGAGGCGAAAAGGATTGGCACGCCGGTCACCTCGCGGACCGACAACGCGGCGCCACCGCGGGCGTCACCGTCGAGCTTGGTCAGCACGACGCCGGTGAAGCCGACGCCCTCGCGGAAGGCCTCGGCGGTGGTCACGGCGTCCTGACCGATCATCGCGTCGAGGACGAAGATCACTTCGTCGGGGTTGACGGCGTCGCGGATGGCGGCGGCCTGGCTCATCAGCTCCTCGTCGATGCCCAGCCGGCCGGCGGTGTCGACGATGACGACGTCGTGGTGCTTGGCGCGCGCCTCGGCCAGGCCCGCCGCCGCCACGGCGACCGGGTCGCCGGGACCGGATTCGGGGGACTCACCGGGATGCGGCGCGAACACCGGGACGCCGGCGCGCTCGCCGACGACCTGCAGCTGGTTCACCGCGGCGGGCCGCTGCAGGTCGCACGCGACCAGCAGCGGGGTGTGGCCCTGCCCCCGTAGCCAGGCGGCCAGCTTGCCGGCCAGCGAGGTCTTACCGGAACCCTGCAGGCCGGCGAGCATCACGACGGTCGGCGGTGTCTTGGCGAAGGCCAGCTGGCGGGTCTCGCCGCCCAGGATGCCGATCAGCTCTTCGTTGACGATCTTGACGACCTGTTGCGCCGGGTTGAGGGCCCCGGAGACCTCCGCGCCCCTGGCGCGGTCCTTGATCCGGGTGACGAACGCGCGCACCACGGGCAGCGACACGTCGGCTTCCAGCAGCGCCAGCCGGATCTCGCGAGTGGTGGCCTCGATGTCGGCGTCGGTCAGTCGACCCTTGCCACGTAGTCCCTGAAGGGCACCGGTCAACCGGTCGGACAGCGATTCAAACACCCCGCCAGCCTAGTGGCACGGTGAGCGCGGCGGCCCGTCGACCGCGACACTGAAACCACGCACACGACACGCCGCAGAACGTGTGCGTGGTTTCAGTCTCGAGGAAGCGGCGCGCGGGCTTGAATGGCCTCATGCTCGAGGTGATCGACAAGGGAGCCTGCAGCCCGGACCATCCGGTGCCGCTGCTGTTCGTGCACGGCGGGTGGCACGCCGCGTGGTGCTGGGACGACGGTTTCCTGGACTACTTCGCCGACGCCGGCTATCGCGCGGTCGCGATGAGCTTGCGCGGGCACGGCGCCAGCCCGACGGACACGCCGCTGCACAAGGTTTCGATCGAGGACTACCTCGACGACGTCCGCACGGTCGCCGACGACCTGGGCGGCTCCCCGGTGCTCATCGGCCATTCCCTCGGCGGCTACACGATCCAGCGCTACCTCGAGGACCGCACCGCCCCGGCCGCCGTGCTGGTGGGCTCGCTGCCGCCGTCGGGTGTGCTCGGGGCCTCGCTGCGCGTCTGGCGGCGCCGTCCGTGGATGACCGTGCACTCGTTCAACGACCCCACCTTGGTCAGATTCCTGCGCACGCAGAAGCTGGCGCGCGGGTATTTGTTCTGCGCGGACACGCCCGAGCACATCGTCGAATCCTGTTGGCAGCGCGCCGGCCCGGAGAGCATCCGCGCGGCGATGACCGACCCGATGTTCCGCCGGGTCAAGACGCAGCGGGTGACGACGCCGATGCTGGTGCTCGGCGCCACCCACGACGGCTTCGTCAGCGTCGGCGCGGTGCGCGCCACGGCGCGCGCGTACGCGACCGAGGCGGAATTCTTCGACATGGGGCACAACATGATGCTCGAGCCGGGCTGGGCCGACGTCGCCCGACGCATCGACGCGTGGCTGGTGGCGCGCGACCTGGCGAGCCGGGTGGGATAACCCGCTCGAGTCGTTGCTGCGCCGAAAAGCGTTGGCGTGCTAGATTTCACAGCCACCGCTCAATCACGCCGGCCTCGTCGAAAACTGCACCATGGGGGGAAATGTCCGTGCAACCGGTCGCTCGCACGGATGCCGGCGTCGACGACAGCGGCCGGGCGCTGCGCGGGTGGCAGCGCCGGGCGTTGGTGAAATACCTGGCCGCCCGGCCGCGCGATTTCCTGGCCGTCGCGACCCCGGGGTCCGGCAAGACGACGTTCGCGCTGCGGGTGGCCGCCGAGCTGCTGAGCCAGCGCGCCGTCGAGCAGATCACGGTCGTGGTGCCCACCGAGCACCTGAAGGTGCAGTGGGCGCAGGCCGCGGCGCGGCACGGCATCGCCCTGGACCCGAAGTTCTCCAACTCCAACGCCCACACGTCGGGCGAGTACCACGGCGTCATGGTCACCTACGCTCAGGTCGCCGCGCACCCGACGCTGCACCGGGTGCGCACCGAACAGCGCAGGACGCTGGTCGTCTTCGACGAGATCCATCACGGCGGGGACGCCAAGACCTGGGGTGACGCGATCCGCGAGGCCTTCGGCGACGCCACGCGCCGGCTCGCCCTGACGGGCACGCCGTTTCGCAGCGACGACAGCCCGATCCCGTTCGTCGCCTACGAATCGGGCGCCGACGGGGTCCGGCGGTCGCGGGCCGACCACACCTACGGCTACGCCGAGGCCCTCGCCGACGGGGTGGTCCGGCCGGTGGTGTTCCTGGCCTACTCCGGGGAGGCGCGCTGGCGCGACAGCGCCGGCGAGGAGCACGCCGCGCGGCTCGGCGAGCCGCTGACCGCCGAGCACACGGCGCGGGCCTGGCGGACGGCGCTCGACCCGGCCGGGGAATGGATGCCGGCGGTGATCGCGGCCGCCGACCAGCGGCTGCGCCAGAAGCGCGCGCACGTGCCCGACGCGGGCGGCATGATCATCGCCTCCGACCGCACCGCCGCCCGCGCCTACGCCGCCCTGCTGACCAGGCTGACCTCGGAGGCGCCGACGGTGGTGCTGTCCGACGATCCCGGATCGTCGGCTCGCATCAGCGAATTCGCCGCCGGCAGCAGCCGCTGGCTGGTGGCCGTGCGGATGGTCTCCGAGGGCGTCGACGTGCCCCGGCTCTCGGTCGGCATCTACGCCACCAGCGCCTCGACTCCCCTGTTCTTCGCGCAGGCCATCGGCCGGTTCGTGCGCTCGCGCCGGCCCGGCGAGACCGCGAGCATCTTCCTGCCGTCGGTGCCCAACCTGCTGCAGCTGGCCAGCGAGCTGGAGGCGCAACGCAACCACGTGCTCGGGGAGCCGCACCGCCCGGACGACGATCCCCTCGACGGCGATCCCGCCACCAGGACGCAGACGGAGAAAACCGAAGCCGACAACGGCTTCACCTCGTTGGGCGCCGACGCCGAGCTGGATCAGGTCATCTTCGACGGCTCGTCCTTCGGCACCGCGGCCCCGGCCGGCAGCGACGAGGAGGCCGACTACCTCGGTATCCCGGGCCTGCTGGACGCCGAGCAGATGCGGGCGCTGCTGCACCGCCGCCAGGACGAACAGCTCCAGCGACGGGCCGCGCAGGGGGTGCCGGCCGCGGTCTCCGCGCCGCCGTCGATGCACGGCCAGCTGCGCGAGCTGCGCCGCGAGCTCAACACGCTGGTGTCGGCCACGCACCACCGCATCGGAAAGCCGCACGGCTGGATCCACAGCGAGCTTCGCCGCCGTTGCGGGGGCCCGCCGATCGCCGCCGCGAGCCGCGAGCAGATCCAGGCCCGCATCGAGGCCCTGCGGCGGCTCAACGCCGAGCACTCCTGAACTAGTCGCCGACCGGCTCCTGCAGCACCTCGACCGCGGGGCCGCCCAGCACGCCCAGCAGGTTCTGCTCGATCGCCGCCCGCGCCTCCTGTTCGGCGTTCGCATCCACCGTCACGCAGAAGACGTCGGCCGCCGTCGACCCGAAGGTGTTCACCTTGGCCCAGGCGATATCGGCGCCGGCGCGTTCCAGCGCGCTGGTCAGCAACGCGAGCAGCCCCATGCGGTCCATGGCGCGCACCTCGAACAGCAACTGGCCGGCCGTCGCGGTGTCGAGCCAGAGGATGCGCGGCGGGGCGGTCGACCGGGTGACGGGGACACCGGCCTGAATCTCGCCGGCCCGCGTGGTGGCGGCGCTGACGGCGTCGCTGTCGCGCCTCTCCAGCGTCCCGAGGACATCGAGGTCGCCGGCCAGCGCGCCGTTGAATTGCTGGCGCAGCAAGCCCGATTCGGGCGGCGAGCCGAACACCGGCGACACGACGAACTCGACGATCGCCACGCCCTCGTGAATGTTGGCCAGCGCCGAGTGAATTCGCAACGAGTTCAGCGCCAGCACCGCGGCGGCCTTGGACACCAGCCCACGCTGGTCCGGCGCGAGCATCACCGCGGTCAAGCGCTCGCGGTCACCGGGTGTGATCTCCACATGCACGCCGCGCCCGGCCGCCAGCGAAAGATGATGCGGTGCAACCGGTTCGGCTTCCGGCAGCGGTTCGCCAGCCATCACCAACCGGCAACGACGGACCAGATCCTCGATCAGCGACGCCTTCCAGTCGCTCCACACCCCGGGCCCGGTGGCCTTCGAATCCGCCTCGGCCAGCGCGTGCAGCAGCTCGAGCAGCTGCGGGTCCCCGTTCAGGGCAGCGGCCACCGACTCGATGGTCTTGGGGTCGTTGAGGTCGCTTCGGGTGGCGGTGATCGGCAGCAGTAGATGGTGGCGGACCATGCCTGCGAGCGTCTCGGTGTCCTGGGCCGACAAGCCGAGCCGCTCGCCGATCGGGATCGCCAGATCCGCGCCGAGCACGCAGTGATCGGTGCCGCGGCCCTTGCCGATGTCGTGCAGCAGGGCGCCCAGCGCAAGCAGGTCGGATCGCGCCACGCGGGTGGTGAGCGGGGCGGCGTTGACGGCGGTTTCGACGATGTGGCGGTCGACGGTCCACTTGTGCGAGACGTCACGCGGGGGCAGGTCGCGCACCGCGTCCCATTCGGGGAAGAGGCGGCCCCACAACCCGGTTCGGTCCAGCGACTCGATCGTGTTCACCGTCGTCGGTCCCGCCAGGAGCACGACCAGTAGGTCGTCCAGCGCCTCCCGCGGCCACGGCGACGGCAAATCGCCGGCGCTGTCGGCCAGCCGTTTGAGCGTGCCGGCGCCGATGGGCAGGCCGGTGTCCGCCGACGCGGCCGCGACGCGCAGCACCAGCCCGGGGTCGGTCTGGTGCTGCGCGTCGCGGGCGAGCACCACCTCGCCGTCGTACTCGACCACGCCCTCGTCCAGCGGTCGCCGCCGCGGGCGCCGCACCAAAGCGGTGAAGCCGCGTCGCGGCAGCGCGTTCTGCGCGGTCCGCAGCCCGGTCTCGGCGTGGTAGGCGATGGTGCGGCTGGCGCTGGACAGCATGCGCGACAACGCAAATCGGTCCCCGATGCCCAGCGCGGCGCTCACCTCGTCGGCGAATTGCGCCAGCAGTTGGTCGCGGCCGCGGCCCGATACCCGGTGCAATTCGGTGCGGACGTCGAGCAGCGCCAGGTATGCGGCGTCCAGCGAGCCCCCCGGCGCGTCCGGGTGGCCCATGCCGTGGCGGTCGATGAGCTGCGCGATGCCGAGCGCGTCGAGCAGTTGGACGTCGCGCAGCCCGCCGCGGCCGGACTTCAGGTCCGGCTCGGCCCGCTGCGCGATCCGCCAACACCGTTGCCAGCGTTCGTAAGTCATCGCGACGAGCTCGTCCATCCTGGACCGGATCGCGCTGCGCCACTGGCGCCGCGCCCCGTCGATCAGCTCCGCCGACAGCTGCGCGTCGCCGGCGATGTGGCGCGCGTCCAGCATGCCCAGCGCGGCCACCAGGTCGCTGTTGGCGACGCCCAGGGCGCCCGGCACCGTGCGCACGCTGTGGTCGAGCCGAACGTTGGCGTCCCACAGCGGATACCACAGCCCGTCGGCGACCTGGCGCAGCACATCATCAGACTTGTTGTCGTGCAACAACATCAGGTCGAGATCGGAATACGGCAGCAGCTCGCGGCGGCCCAAGCCGCCGACCCCGACGACCGCGAAGCCGCTGCCGTCGGTGATGCCGATCTCGCCGGCCTTGGCGACCAACCAGGATTCGTGGAGCTCCAGCCAGGCCTTCCGCAGTTCCGCCGCACCCAGCTCACGCCCCTCGGACAGCAGTAGGCGCCGGGAGGCAGCCAAATCGCTTGCCCCGCCGGCGCTTCCTGTTCCTGCTCCCGATGACTGTGGGTTTGTCATACCTTCCCGGCCCGTCCGGCCCGGTTCAGCGACGTCCCGCCACGGTCAGAGGGCATCGGTCCCGCGTTCACCCGTGCGCACCCGCACGATGGTTTCCACGGGGCTGACCCAGACCTTGCCGTCACCGATCTTGCCGGTGCGCGCCGCCCGGACGATGCTGTCCACGACCTTGTCCACGATGGAATCGTCGACCACCACCTCGATGCGCACCTTCGGCACGAAATCCACCGAGTATTCGGCACCCCGGTAAACCTCGGTGTGGCCCTTCTGACGTCCATATCCCTGGACTTCGCTGACCGTCATCCCCAGGATGCCCGCGTCCTCGAGGCTGGTCTTCACGTCATCGAGGGTGAACGGCTTCACGATTGCGGTGACTAGCTTCATGCCTGCTCTGCCTCCACTTTGTCGCCCACTCGATCCTCCTCCAGACCGTTGCGGTCATCCACCGGAATCCGCGCGGCCGGGAGAACGGACCCTTGCCCACCGATCGTTCCGAAATCGTAACCGCTCTCCGCGTGCT
>NZ_LZJX01000003.1:0-616 GCF_001667595.1 Mycobacterium sp. E2989
CCGTCGCCCGCAACGGAATCTCCACAGCCAAATCAAACGAATAACACGCCGCCGACTCAACCGCCTCCGCCAACCGGCCCGGCGACCAGCCGTCCGTCCGCACCACGTCCCACGTGATGGCGCATTGGCTGGGCGGTCGGACGATCTGTTGGGGAGTGCCCTCGGGCGCGACGAAGATCGTGCGCAGGCTCTCGTGGCGGGCCACCACGTCACCCAGCGCGGCGCGCAATGCGGCGACATCCAGGCGCCCTTTCAGCCGCAGCGCGGCGGCCATGTTGTAGACGGGCGAGGGCCCGTGCAGCTGGTCGATGAACCACAACCGGCTCTGGGCGAACGACAACGGCACGGTCGCCGGCCGTTCCCGAGCCGTCAGCGGCGCCAGCCCGCCCCCGCAGGTGCCGATGCGCGGCGCCAGCTGTGCCACGGTGGGGGCCTCGAACAGCGCACGCACCGAAAGCGCGGTATCCAGGCCACTATTGACGGCCGCGACCACCCGCATCGCCGACAGCGAATCCCCACCCAAATCAAAGAAAGAGTCATCGATGCCGACGCGCTCGACGCCGAGGACTTGGGCGTAGATGCCGGCGAGGATCTCCTCGACGGCATTGGTGGGGGC
>NZ_LZJX01000004.1:0-908 GCF_001667595.1 Mycobacterium sp. E2989
AGGACAACAAGCCGTCCAACCCCAGCGACCCGCACGACGGGGCCTACACCGCGGCGCGGCTGGCCCGCGACGAAGGGGTGCCCATCTCGACGATCTCGTTCGGCACCAAGACCGGCGAGATCGAGATGGACGGGCAGCGGGTCGCGGTGCCGGTATCGACGGACCAGATGAAGATGATCGCCAAGCTGTCCGGCGGGCAGTCCTACACCGCCGGCACCGTCGACGAGCTGTCCAAGAGCTACAACGCCATCGAGAAGGACATCGGCTACCGCACCGTGCCGGGTCCCGGCAGTGCCGGGTGGTTGCGCCTGGGCGTGCTCACCGCCCTGATCGCGACGGCGCTGGCGCTGCTGATCAACCGGCGGCTGCCGGTCTGATCGCTCAGGAGGGCAGCCGGCGGTTCAGGAACAGGCCGGCCAGGACGGCGCCGGCCATCGCGACGGCCCCCAGCAGCATCCAGGCCAGGCTGGCGTCGCCCTTGACGGTTTCGTAGCCGATCTGGCGCTGCAGGGTCGCGTAGACGTCCTTCAGCGACTCCAGGCTGTCGGCGTGGAACGACTGGCCGTCGGTGATCTCGCAGATCTTCTTCAGCGTCTGATCGTCGACGGGAACCGGGATGGTGGCGCCCTCGTACTCGACGGTGCCGTACGGCGTGCCGAACGAAATCGTCGAGATCTGCACGCCCTCGGCCTTGGCGGCCCGGGCCGCGGTGTAGGCCCCGTCGTGCGGGTCGCTGGGGTTGGACGGCTTGTTCTCCTTGCCGTCGGACAGCAGCACGATGCGGGCCGGCTTGAGGCTGTCGATCGCGGCCTTGACCGCCTGGCGGTTGGTCGTCGGGGCGACCAGCAGCGAGGCGTTGGCCGCGAACTCCACCAGCCCCAGGTTGATGGCCGGCGTCAGCTCGTCGG
>NZ_LZJX01000005.1:0-7503 GCF_001667595.1 Mycobacterium sp. E2989
CAACACGGGATGGTGTGCCTGGACGCGGCCGGCCAGGTGGTTCGGCCCGCGCTGCTGTGGAACGACGTGCGGTCGGCCGACGCGGCGCGCGCGCTCGTCGACGAGTTGGGCGGGCCGGGGGCGTGGGCGCGGGCCGTCGGCGTCGTGCCGCTGGCCGCGATCACGGTGGCCAAGCTGCGTTGGCTCGCCGACCACGAGCCGGGCCACGCCGACCGCACGGCGGGCGTCTGCCTCCCGCACGACTGGCTGACGTGGCGGCTACGCGGTGACGCCGACATCGCGGCCCTGACCACCGATCGCAGCGACGCCAGCGGCACCGGCTACTAGGACGCCGCCCGCGGCGACTATCGCGTCGACCTGCTCGAGCTGGCCCTGCGCGGTCGCCGGCCACGACTGCCGACCGTTCTGGGCCCGTCAGACGGAACACGTAGCGGCACAACAATATTCGGGGCCGGTCTCGGGGACAACGCCGCAGCGGCGCTGGGCCTGGGCGCCGACCAGGGCGACGTGGTGGTCTCGGTCGGCACCTCGGGGGTGGTCGCCGCCGTCAGCGCCGACCCGGTCCGCGACGACGCCGGCTTCGTCGCCGGATTCGCCGACGGCACCGGGCGTTACCTGCCGCTGGTGTGCACCCTCAACGGGGCGCGGGTGCTGGACGCGGCCGCCGCCATGCTGCGCGTCGACCACGACGAGCTGTCGGAGCTCGCGCTGTCCGCGCCGCCGGGCAGCGCGGGGCTGGTGCTGGTGCCCTATCTGGAGGGTGAGCGAACCCCCAACCGCCCCAACGCCTCCGGTGCCCTGCACGGCCTGCGGGTCGCCAACGCGACGCCGGCCAACCTGGCCCGCGCCGCGGTGGAGGGGTTGCTGTGCGCGCTGGCCGACGGCCTGGCCCACCTGGCCGCGCACGGCGTCACCCCGCGCCGCGTCCTGCTCATCGGCGGCGGCGCGGGGTCGCGGGCCCTGCGCGAGATCGCCCCGGCGGTGTTCGGCGTGCCCGTGCTGGCGCCGGCCCCGGCGCAGTACGTCGCGTTGGGCGCGGCGCGGCAGGCGGCGTGGGCGCTCAGCGGGTCACCGACACCGCCCGCCTGGACGCCGCCGCGGACCGACGAATACACCGCCGCCCCCACGCCCGACGTGCTCGCGCGCTATGCCCGGCTGCGCGACCTCACCGAGGGCGCCTAGTCGCAGGGCCGAAAGACCGGCAGGACACGGTATTTGGCGGTGAAGCTGGCCTTCTCGTATTCGTCGCCGACCTCACCGTCATACGCGATGACCGTCGGCCCGTCCACGGCGGAGAACGCGAATTCCGGCACCTGCAGCTCGTGATAGAGCGGGCTTCTCTCCAGCCGACCCAATGCGAGCGCGGTCAGGATCCTGGTGCGCGACAGGCGGCGTCCCGCTTCGAGCATCCGGACGTCGATCAGGCCGTCGTCCATCCGGGTCCGCCGCGACGGGGCGAACCCGGTGGGCAGATACAGCGAGTTGCCGAGGAAGAACAGCGACGTCAGCAGCGTCTTGTTGTCATACGAAATCCGGACGGGCTGGTCGTTGCGCAAGGTGTGCAGCATCGCGTACAGACCGGCCAGCGGCTTGCCGATGCGCTTCTGAAGTTTCTCGCGCTGCCGGACGAAGGCCGGGTAGGCGCCGATGCTGGCCGTGTTGAGGACCATCTGACTTTCGTTGAGGCACACCAGGTCCACGCACGCCACGCTGCCGCGCCGGATCGCGTCGACCGTCTTGGCCACGGTGTCGCAGCCGATGTCCTTGGCGAAGTGGTTGAACGTTCCGGCGGGGAACACGGCCAGCGGCAGCCCGGTCTCGATGGCGACGCCGGCGGCGGCCGCCACGGTGCCGTCGCCGCCGCCGACGGCCAGCACCTCGGCGCGCTCGGCGGCCTCACGCAGGACGTCGGCCGGCTCGTCGTCGGGGCCCAGCTCCCGGATGTCGACCTTCGGCAGCGCCTTGCGCACCTCGTCGACGACACGGGCGCCGGTGCCGCTGCCGGATTCGGGGTTGATGACAAGCACCACCCCGGACCCGTCGGGCCGCTCGGGCGTCTCGACCCGCAGCGGTTCCGTCTTGGGCAGGGCCGTTTCGACGATCGGCGGGACCAGGCGGCCGCCCAGTACCGCCACGCCCGCCCCAATGCCGAACCCGGCGACGACGTCGCCCGGGTAGTGCGCGCCGGTGGCCACCCGCGACAGTCCGACCAGCCCGGCCAGCAGCGCCAGCCCGAATCCCACCATCGGGTTCTCCAGACCGACGCCGACGGCGAACGCGGCCGCGCTGGCCGAATGCCCCGACGGGAAGGAGTTGGACGTCGGCCGGCGGCGGACCTGCCGGACCAGCGGCACCAGCTCGTACCCGGGCCGCGGGCGGCGCCGGATGCGTTTGGCGACCTGGTTGGTGACCAGGCTGGTGAGCGCCAGCGTCACGACGCCGCGCGTCGCTCCGCGCTGCGCGCTCTTGTTGCCCGAAGCCATCAGGGCCGCGGCGATGGCGAACCACAGCTTGGAGTTGTCGGCCGCCCGGGTCAGCGGCGGCATGACCGCATCCAGCAGCGGGGTGTCGGTCTCGGCGATCGCCTCGAAGATCTCCCGGTCCAGGGTGCCCAGCCCCCGGGTGATCTGGTTGATGCCGCGCGCGCGTTGCCAGGGCCGCCTGTTCATTCGCTACACCCTAAATTGGTTGGCGGACATGGACGCACCGGGCTACTACCAGAGATGGCGGGAAAACGCCGCGCGGCGGGGCGTGGCCCCGGACGTCCTCGCCGAGATCACCCGGCGGCACGCCGTCACCGCGGACAGCTTCCGTCCGCTCGCGAAGACCGTCGAGATCCGCGACCCGGACGGCAAGTCGTTCTTTCTGCTGCCCCGCGGCGTCAGTGGCGGCGACGCCCGCGCGGCGGTGCTGGGCACCTACGTCCTGAACGCCGGCACCGGCTACGGCGGCGGGGGCGGGCGGCGCACCGATTTCCCACCGACGCCCTACGGCGCCGCCGAGATCACTCGAATCATGCGGCGGCAGAACGCGAACCACTGGAGCTACGCGCGCGACGTCGGCTTCGTCGACCGCAACGGCGGGCGTCTGGTCACGACGCCGAACGGCATCCTGATGGGCCTGGGCGGCAACTGGATCCAGCGGCAATTCTGCCGCCGCGGCGGCACCACCTGGGGCGACATCTTCATGGTCAACATGGGCGGCGTCACCGAGCCGGCCGAGCGGCTGCGCCGGATCATCGAGTCCGGGCGCGCCTGGCACGACCTGGATCGGGTGCTGCACCACGAGGAGCGGCACTGCCGGCAGTGGGCGGCGAAGGGCTACGCGGGCATGCTGCGCGATTACGGCTGGGAGCTCATCCGCGAATACGCCTTCGGCGCGGTCAACCGGCTCGAGGCGGACGCCGGCCTGGCCGACGGCGGCTACAGCGCGTCGATCCCGTGATAGAGCACCATCGCACCGATCAGCACCAGGACCGCCGCCAGCAGGGCGGCGTTGTTGCGGTCCATCCAGTCCTTGAGCCTGGCCAGCGTGTCGTCGAGGCGGCTGCCGGCGGCCGCATAGGCCAGGATCGGGATCGCCACGCTTGACGCCGCGATCGCGACGAAGAAGGCGGCGGCCAGCCAGTCACCGGCGAGGCCGAGTCCGGCGGTGCCGATGCCCAGCCCGGCCGGAACGCAGATCAGCAGCACGTCCGGCCGCACCACCGCCAGGACGGCCCCCATGATCCCGGCCCGGGCCGGGGTGATGGTGGCGAACGAGCGCATCCAGGCCGGGGACTCGGCGTGGCCGTGCCGGTTCAGCCACTTGTAGATGCCGTACACGATCAGCCCCGAACCCAGCACCACACGCAACCACGACGACCATCGCGGCGGCGACTTGTCGAGGCCGCCGAGCAGGTGGGAGGCGGTGACCGAGAGCGCCGTCAGCGCGGCAAGGGTCAGCGCCCAGCCGGCGAGGAAGGCGAGGCCCGTCGGCCGCGGCCGCGGCGCCTGCAGCACGAGCACGGCCGGGATGACCGTGAGCGGCGAGAGCGAGATGACCAGTCCGAGCGGAACGAGCCCGGTGAGCACGGTGCCCCAGCTGCCTGCCATGGGCAGCAATCTACAGGGCGTGAATCCCGTTGTAGAGCACCATCAAACCGATCAAAACCAGGATGACCGCCAGCAGCGTGGCGTGGTTTTCCTCCATCCAGACTTTGAGGCGTTCCAGCGCATCGTCGAGGCGGTCGCCCGCGCCGGCGTACGCCAGGATCGGGATGGCGACCGTCGACGCGGCGATCACGAGAAACACCGTGGCGGCCACCAGCTGGCGGGCCGCGCCCAGGCCGCTGCTGCCGACGGCCAACCCGGCCGCCGCGCACAGGATCAGCACCTCGGGCCGCAGCACCACCAGCACCGCCCCGGTCACCCCCGCGCGCGCCGGGGTCAGCGTCGAGAACGAGCGCATCCAGCGCGGCATGGCTGCGTGCCGATGCCGGGACAGCCAGTGGTATCCGCCCAACGCGATCAGCGCCGACCCGAGCACCACGCGCAGCCACGACGCCCACGTCGGCGGCGCCTTGTGCAGGCCTTCCAGCAGGCCCGAGCCGCCGACGAACGCGGCGGTCAGGGCGACCAGACCCAACACCCACCCGGCGAGGAAGGCCAGGCCGGTCGGCCGCGGCCGCGGGGAGTGCAAGACGAGCACCGCCGGGATGACCGTGATCGGCGACAGCGCGATGACCGCCGCCAGCGCGACCAGCTTGGTCAGTACCGAGCCCCAACTTGCGTCCACGGGCAGCAATCATCGCATCGGCTTGGCGCGCCCGCACGGCTCCGGCGTAAGCGCCGCCGCCGGAACGGCTTTCAGCGTCTCCGGCGCAGCGTCCAGGCGGGCACCCAGTGCGTCACGGTTTTGCGCTCGGAGCCATACGCGATCGGGTAGGTCACCAGCCCCCACCAGTCGCCCTGCTCGCACAGGCCCCAGCAGCTCAGCAGGCCCTCGACCACCTTGTGCAGTTGCAGTCCGTTGGGCTGGTACCGGCCGGAGCGGTGCGGCTCGCGCGGGAACAGGACCGTCAGGTCCACCAGCACCGCGATCGGCGGGCGCACCACCCGAAACGGGCTGCGGACCGGCTGGCCGTTGTACCCGATGGACGCGAACTGCCCCATCGATCGATCATACGTTCGAACAGTGCCGGTTCGTCGAGTTCCCTGTTTTCGATCCCACGCCCGCGCCGGTCGATATAGTCGGCTCAACCATCAAGGGGAGGTCCACATGAAGATCGCTTGCGCCGCTGGCCTATTCGCGCTGGCCGGGCTGCTCACCGCCGGGGTGGGCGTGGCCGCCGCCGACCAGGTCGAGGTCGAGGGCAACTACTCGAGTCTGGCCGGTTGCGAGGCCGACGCCCCGAACGTCGAGATCACCCACAACGACCACCTCTACACCCACTGGGACTGCCGCCAGGGCTCCGACGGCTTCTGGCACGTCTGGCTGCTGAACTGACCCGGCGCTAGGGCCCGACGGGCCCGGGGCACGCTTCTGGCACCATAGCGACGTGCGGAACCCGCTTCGCCGCCCGCCGGCCGCGCTGGACCCGCTGCTCGTCGGCCTGCTCGCGGTCGCGGTGAGCCTGGGTGGCGCGGGCCGCCCCTCCTTCTGGTACGACGAGGCCGCCACCATTTCGGCCGCATACAGTCGTTCGCTTGCCCAGCTGTGGCGGATGCTGGGCAACGTCGACGCCGTGCACGGCCTGTACTACCTGCTGATGCACGCCTGGTTTCAGGTGTTCGGACCGACGGAGTTCTTCTCGCGCGTGCCCAGTGGGCTGGCCGTCGGGGGCGCGGCCGCCGGAATCGTGGTGCTGGGCAAGCAGTTCTCGACGCGCACCGTCGCGGTGGCCTCCGGTGTCTTCTGCGCCGTCTTGCCCCGGGCCACCTGGGCGGGCATCGAGGCCCGCCCCTACGCGCTGTCCATGATGGCCGCGGTGTGGCTGACGGTGTTGTTGGTGTGCGCCGCGCGCCGCGACACGGGTTGGCTGTGGGTGGCCTACGGCCTCGCCCTGGCGGCGTCGATCACGCTGGAGGTGTACCTCGCGTTGCTGGTGGCGGTGCACTTGGTCCTCGTATCCGGTTGCGCGCGAAGGGTTTTGCTGCGATTCGGCGTCACCGCGGCCGCCGCGGTCGGCGCCATGGCGCCGTTCCTGCTTACGGTCGCCGGGCAGGCGCACCAGATCAGCTGGATCGCCCCGATCGGTCGCCGGACGCTCGAAGACGTGGTGGTGCAACAGTATTTCGAGCGCAGCCCCCCGTTCGCCGTGCTGTCGGCGCTCGTGATCGCGGCGGCCATCGCCGTGTGGTCGGTCAGGGCGCCCTTGGCGCGGGCCGACCGGCAGCTGCTGACCCTGGCGGCCGCCTGGCTCGTGCTGCCGACTGCCGCCATCGTGATCTACTCGGCGCTGGTGCACCCGATCTACACCCCGCGCTACCTGTCCTTCACGGCACCCGGCATGGCGCTGATCCTGGGCGTCTGCGCGGCCGCGGTGACCGCCCGGCCCTGGCTGACGGCGGCCCTGGTCGCCCTGTTCGGCGTCGCCGCCGCGCCCAATTATGTTCTTGCGCAGCGTAATCCGTACGCCAAGTACGGGATGGATTACAGCCAGGTTGCCGACCTGATCACCGCGAAGGCGGCCCCGGGCGATTGCCTGCTGGTGAACGACACGGTGACATTCATGCCCGCCCCGATGCGCCCGCTCATGGCGGCGCGCCCGGACGCCTACCGCAAGCTGGTCGACCTCACCCTGTGGCAGCGGGCCACCGACCGCAACGACGTCTTCGACACCAACCTCATTCCCGAGGTCGTCGCGACGCCGTTGAGCCACTGCGGCGTCGTGTGGATCATCACCCAGGCCGACCCGTCACAGCCGGCCCACGAGCAGGGCCCGGCCATCCCGCCCGGACCGGTCTACGGCGCGACGCCGTCCTTCGCGGTCCCACACGACCTGGGTTTCCGGCTCGTCGAGCGCTGGCAGTTCAACCTGGTGCAGGTGTTCAAGGCGCAGCGCTAGTCACCAGATGCGGACGTAGTCGACCAGCATCGAGGCCGGGAACGTCCCCGCCGCCGGATCGCCGGCGCCGACCCCGCCCACGGCGAGGGTGAACATCGGCGTCATCCAGTAGCCGGGCTTGTTGAACGGCCACCGGAAGTCGTCGGGGGCGCCGCCGGCCACGTGGATGGGCTTGTTGGGCACCTTGAAGTACTCGGCCCCGTCCCGCGAGAACTCGAATCCCTCTTCGCCCCAATGCATTCGCCAGGTGTGCCAGGCACCGTCGACCAACCCGGGAATGGATTTGCCCTCCCAGGTCTTGCCGTTGGACGCGGCGTGGACCGTAGTGCCCGGGGGCCACGACCCGTTGCCGTACCACTCGAAGACGTCCACCTCCCCGTCGGGCAGCGGGTCCTCGTTGACCCCCCAGAACGACGGCCACAGGCCGGGGTAGAGGCAGTCGAGCTTGATCCGCG
>NZ_LZJX01000006.1:0-179514 GCF_001667595.1 Mycobacterium sp. E2989
TGCTGGGCGCGAACGCCGACCCGCGGGATGCGGTGATCACCGCGGCCGGGCGCCTACAGGGGACGCTGGCCGGCTGGGTGTACCAACACGGGATGTGGCCATGGGCGCTGGCCGCGGGCGCGCTGACGATCGTCGTCATCGGCGGCACCTGGTACCGCCGGACGCGCGCCGGGGCGGCGGCCCTACCTGATCCAGCCGCGCCGGCGGCCCCACAGGTCGCGGACCAGGGCGACCAGCACCAGCGTGGCGAACCCGATCAGGAACCAGTTCTCGATGTGGCCGACGTGGTTGCCCCGCAGCATTGCCAGCAGGAACACGATGATGACCAGGCCGGTGATGTGCCACGTGCGGTGATTGATCCTGCTCCAACCCCACTTCGCCGACGGCACCTCGACGGTGTCGACGCCGGTGAACTGTTCCACCTCGGTACTGGCCACGGTGAATCCCTTTCGTGATCGGCTGGTAGGAGAGATTCTGGCACACCGGTCGCGGGACCGAGCGGGCACAATGAGTGAGTGACAACCGCGACACCCGAGGGCCGCCTGCGCGTGCTGGTGCTGGGCAGCACCGGCTCGATCGGTACCCAGGCGCTGGAGGTGATAGCGGCCCATCCGGACCGCTTCGAGGTCGTCGGGCTGGCCGCGGGGGGCGCGAACCTGGACACCCTGCTGCGGCAGCGCGAGCAGACCGGCGTCACCAACGTCGCCGTCGCCAACGAACGCGCGGCGCACGTCGCCGACGTCCCCTACGGCGGTCCCGACGCGGTGACCCGCCTGGTCGAAGACACCGAGGCCGACGTCGTTCTCAACGCGCTGGTGGGGGCGCTGGGCCTGCGGCCGACGCTGGCCGCGCTGGAATCGGGCGCCCGGCTCGCGCTGGCCAACAAGGAATCGCTGGTCGCCGGCGGACCGCTGGTTGTGCAGGCGGCGCGACCGGGCCAGATCGTGCCGGTCGACTCCGAGCACTCCGCGCTGGCCCAGTGCCTGCGCGGCGGCGCTCCGGAGGAGGTCGCCAAGCTGGTGCTGACCGCGTCCGGGGGGCCGTTTCGCGGCTGGACCGCCGCCCAGCTGGAGGGCGTCACCCCCGAACAGGCCGGCGCCCACCCGACCTGGTCGATGGGCCCGATGAACACCCTGAACTCGGCCTCGCTGGTCAACAAGGGCCTCGAGCTCATCGAAACCCACCTGCTGTTCGGCATCCCGTACGACCGCATCGAGGTCGTGGTGCACCCACAGTCGATTGTTCATTCGATGGTCACCTTCGTCGACGGCTCGACCATCGCCCAGGCCAGCCCCCCGGACATGAGGCTGCCCATCTCGCTGGCGCTGGGCTGGCCGGCCCGGGTGCCCGGGGTTGCCGCGGCGTGCGACTTCAGCACCGCCGCTAGCTGGGACTTCGAGCCGCTGGACAGCGAGGTTTTCCCCGCGGTCGAACTGGCCCGTTACGCCGGCCAGACCGGCGGCTGCATGACCGCGGTGTACAACGCGGCCAACGAAGAAGCCGCGGCGGCGTTCCTCGAGGGCCGGGTGGGATTCCCCGTCATCGTGAAAACCATCGCCGACGTGCTGCACGCCGCAGACCAATGGGCGGTTTCACCCGCTAACGTGGATGAGGTACTAGACGCGCAGCGCTGGGCTAGGGACAACGCCAGGCGCCGAATCGATCGAGTCGCACGGGCACGGCCCACCCAGGCCCCCGTCAACGCCTCCGGAATGGTGTGAGAAAGGTCCTGCAGACCAGATGATGTTCGTTATCGGCATTGTGCTGTTCGCCCTCGCCATCCTGATCTCGGTGGCGCTGCACGAGTGCGGCCACATGTGGGTCGCCCGCGCCACCGGCATGAAGGTGCGGCGCTATTTCGTCGGGTTCGGGCCCACGTTGTGGTCGACGCGGCGCGGGGAGACCGAGTACGGCATCAAGGCCGTGCCGTTGGGCGGCTTCTGCGACATCGCCGGGATGACCTCGGTGGAGGAGCTGGCCCCCGACGAAACCGACCGGGCGATGTTCAAGCAGGACGTCTGGAAGCGCGTCGCGGTGCTGTTCGCCGGTCCGGCCATGAACTTCGTCATCTGCCTGGTCCTGATCTACGGCATCGCACTGGTCTGGGGGTTGCCGAACCTGCACCCGCCGACCCGGGCGGTGATTGGTGAAACCGCTTGCGTCGCACCGGAAGTGGCGCCCGGCAAGATCGCAGACTGCACCGGCCCCGGCCCGGCCGCGGTGGCCGGGATCCGCGCAGGCGACGTCGTGGTCAAGGTCGGCGACACCCCGGTGTCCACCTTCGAGGACATGGCCGCGGCGATCCGCAAGATGCACGGCACCGTTCCGGTCGTCGTCGAGCGGGGCGGCAACACCATCACCACCTACGTCGACGTGACGCCCACCCAGCGCTTCGTGACCAACGGGGCCAACGGCCAGGGCGGTCAGCCGGCGCCCGCGACGGTCGGCGCCATCGGCGTCGCCGCGGTCAAGCTCGCGCCCACCCACTACGGCGTGCTGTCCGCGGTGCCCGGCACCCTCGCGTTCGCGGGGGACCTGACCGGCGAGGTCGGCAAGGCGCTGGTCACCATCCCGACGAAGGTCGGCGCGCTGGTGCACGCGATCGGCGGCGGGCAGCGCGACCCGCAGACCCCGATGAGCGTGGTCGGCGCCAGCATCATCGGCGGCGACACCGTCGACCACGGGTTGTGGGTGGCGTTCTGGTTCTTCCTGGCCCAGCTGAACCTCATCCTGGGCGCGATCAACCTGGTGCCGCTGCTGCCGTTCGACGGCGGCCACATCGCCATCGCCGTGTTCGAAAAGATCCGCAACCTCATCCGGTCGGCCCGCGGCAAGGTCGCGGCCGCACCGGTGAACTACCTCAAGCTGATGCCGGCCACCTACGTGGTGCTGGTGTTCGTGGTCGGCTACATGTTGCTGACCGTGACCGCCGATCTGGTCAATCCGATCAGGCTCTTCCAATAGTCGAAGTGAAGGAACGAAAGTGACCATTGGCCTGGGCATGCCGGACGCTCCGGCGCCCACGCTCGCCCCCCGGCGCAAGACGCGGCAACTCATGGTCCGCGACGTCGGGGTGGGCAGCGACTATCCGATTTCGGTGCAGTCGATGTGCACCACCAAAACCCACGACGTCAACGCGACCCTGCAGCAGATCGCCGAGCTGACCGCCGCCGGCTGTGACATCGTCCGGGTGGCGTGCCCGCGCCAGGAGGACGCCGACGCGCTCTCCGAGATCGCCAAGCACAGCAACATCCCGGTGATCGCCGACATCCACTTCCAGCCCAAGTACATCTTCGCGGCCATCGATGCCGGCTGCGCGGCGGTGCGGGTGAACCCCGGCAACATCAAGGAGTTCGACGGCCGGGTGGGCGAGGTGGCCAAGGCCGCGGCCGCGGCGGGCATCCCGATCCGCATCGGCGTCAACGCCGGCTCGCTGGACAAGCGCTTCATGGAGAAGTACGGCAAGGCCACGCCCGAGGCGCTCGTCGAATCCGCGCTGTGGGAGGCCTCGCTGTTCGAGGAGCACGGCTTCGGCGACATCAAGATCAGCGTCAAGCACAACGACCCCGTCGTGATGGTCGCCGCCTACGAGCAGCTGGCCGCCCAGTGCGACTATCCGCTGCACCTCGGCGTGACCGAGGCCGGCCCGGCGTTCCAGGGCACCATCAAGTCCGCGGTGGCCTTCGGCGCGTTGCTGTCGCGGGGGATCGGCGACACCGTCCGGGTGTCGCTGTCCGCGCCGCCGGTCGAAGAGGTCAAGGTCGGCATCCAGATTCTCGAGTCGCTGAACCTGCGGCCGCGCGGGCTGGAGATCGTGTCCTGCCCGTCCTGCGGTCGCGCGCAGGTCGACGTCTACACCCTGGCCAACGAGGTCACCGCCGGCCTGGAGGGTATGGACGTGCCGCTGCGCGTCGCCGTGATGGGCTGCGTGGTGAACGGTCCGGGCGAGGCGCGCGAGGCCGACCTGGGCGTCGCGTCCGGAAATGGCAAGGGACAGATCTTCGTTCGCGGCGAGGTGATCAAGACCGTGCCCGAGGCGCAGATCGTCGAGACCCTCATCGAAGAGGCCATGCGCCTCGCGTCGGAGATGGGGACCGATCACGGTCCTGAAACAACATCAAGCGGTTCGCCGATCGTCACCGTAAGCTGATGGGGGCCGGTTCCCAGCCGCCGGTCCATTAGTTCGCATCAGAAGAGAGTTCGCCAGATGTCGGCTCCGCCCCTGTTCCGCCTTGTCGGCGAGCGACGGGTGTCCGTGGTGCGTGACGCCGCCGCCGTCTGGCGGGTGTTCGACGACGATCCGGTCGGGTCGTGCATGGTCGCGGCCCGGGTGGCCGACCACGGCATCGATCCCAACTCCATCGGCGGGGAACTGTGGACCCTGCGCGGCGCGGAGGACTCGCTGTGCTTCGCCGGCGCCAACCTGATCCCGCTGCGCGGCGCCCCGGCCGACCTGGACGCCTTCGCCGACGAGGCGATGAGCGGAACCCGGCGCTGTTCGTCGCTGGTCGGCAGGGCCGAATTGGTGATGCGGATGTGGGAGCGGCTCGAGCCGGCCTGGGGCCCGGCGCGCGACGTGCGCGACCGTCAGCCGCTGCTGGCGCTGTCTCGGCACCCCAACTGCGACATCGACCCCGGCGTGCGCCAGGTCCGGCCGGACGAGCTGGACGCCTACCTGGTGGCCGCCGTCGACATGTTCATCGGCGAGGTGGGCGTCGACCCCCGCCTCGGCGACGGCGGGCGGGGTTACCGCCGCCGGGTGGCCAGCCTCATCGCGGCGGGGCGCGCGTGGGCCCGTTTCGAGCAGGGCCAGGTCGTGTTCAAGGCCGAGGTGGGCTCGCAGTCGCCGGGCGTCGGCCAGATCCAGGGGGTGTGGGTGCACCCCGAATGGCGGGGCCTGGGCATCGGCACCGCAGGCACCGCGACCGTGGCCGCCGTGATCGTCGGCAGCGGGCGCACCGCCAGCCTGTACGTGAACAGCTTCAACACGGTCGCCCGCGCGGCGTACGCCCGGGTCGGCTTCGCCGAGGTGGGCACCTTCGCGACGGTGCTGCTGGACTAGCGCTCCTTCATCCCGCTCGGCCGGGTTACCCGCCCATAACGGTCAGGTCTCGGTGTGTCGGCGGTGGCCGAGCAGCCCCGCTTCATAACATCTGTACCAATGGTCACAAAAACCCCACTGGTAATCGTGGCGGCCGGGCTGCTGCTGGCGGCCGTCGCGATGTCCGGCTGCACCCCCCGGCCCGACGGCCCCGGCCCGGCGGCCGAGAAGTTCTTCGCCGCCCTGGCCATCGGCGACACCGCCACCGCCGCCCAGCTCAGCGACAACCCCAACGACGCCCGCGAAGCGCTGAACGCGGCGTGGGCCGGGCTGCAGGCGACCCACCTCGACACGCAGATCCTCAACGCCAAGTACGCCGAGGACACCGGGACGGTCGCCTACCGCTTCACCTGGCACCTGCCCAAGAACCGGACCTGGACGTATGACGGCCAGCTGAAAATGGCCCGCGACGAGGGCCGCTGGCAGGTGCGCTGGACCACCACCGGGCTGCACCCCAAACTGGGCGAGCACCAGACGTTCGCGCTGCGGGCCGACGCGCCGCGGCGCGCCTCGGTGAACGAGCTCGGCGGCAGCGACGTGCTGGTCCCGGGCTACCTGTACCACTACACGCTCGACGCCACCCAGGCCGGATCCGGCGCGGCGCTGATCGGGACGGCGCACGCGATCGTCGATGTCCTGCACCCCTTCAACGGCGGGCTGAGCGACCCGCAACTGCTCGCCGAGCAGGCCAGCTCGGCGACCCAGCCGGTGGACCTGGTGACGCTGCACCCCGACGACAACGACAAGGTCTTCCCGGCGATCGGCCGGCTCCCCGGCGTCGTCGTCACGCCCCAGCCCGAAATCCTGCCCACCGACCCGCATTTCGCCCCCGCCGTCATGGCCGAGGTGAAGAAGGCCGTCGTCGACCAGCTCGACGGTGAGGCCGGCTGGCGGGTGGTGAGCGTCAACCAAAACGGTGTCGAGGTCGAGGTGCTGCACGAAGTGCCGGGGTCGCCGGCGCCGTCGATCTCGATCACGCTGGACCGGGTGGTGCAAAACGCCGCCCAGCGCGCGGTGGACACCCGCGGCGGCAAGGCGATGATGGTCGTCATCAAGCCGTCGACGGGGGAGATCCTGGCGATCGCGCAGAACGGGGGCGCCGACGCGGAAGGCCTGCTGGCCACCACCGGCCTGTTCCCGCCGGGGTCGACGTTCAAGATGGTCACCGCCGGCGCGGCCGTCGACCGCGACATGGCCACCCCCAACACCATGCTGGGCTGCCCGGGCCACCTCGACATCGGCCACCGCACCATCCCCAACTACGGCGGCTTCGACCTGGGTGTGGTGCCGATGTCGCGGGCGTTCGCCAGTTCGTGCAACACCACCTTTGCCGAACTCAGCAGCAGGATGCCGCCGCGCGGCCTGACGCAGGCGGCCACCCGCTACGGGATCGGGCTGGACTATCAGGTGGACGGCATCACGACGGTGACCGGGTCGGTGCCCCCGACGGTGGACCTCGCCGAGCGCACCGAGGATGGCTTCGGCCAGGGCAAGGTGCTGGCCAGCCCGTTCGGCATGGCGCTGGTGGCGGCGACCGTCGCCGCGGGCAAGACGCCCACGCCGCAGCTGATCGCGGGCCGGCCGACCGCCGTGCAGGGCGACACCACCCCGATCAGCCCGAAGATGGTGGACGCGCTGCGGCCCATGATGCGGCTGGTCGTCACCAACGGGACCGCCAAGGAGATCGCCGGGTGCGGCGCGGTGTACGGGAAGACCGGTGAGGCCGAGTTCCCGGGCGGCTCGCATTCCTGGTTCGCCGGCTACCGCGGCGACCTGGCGTTCGCCTCGCTGATCGTCGGGGGCGGCAGCTCGGAATACGCGGTGCGGATGACCAAGGTGATGTTCGAATCGCTGCCGCCCGACTTCCTGGCCTAGCGCCGCTCGCAAGCGCGCCGCCCGCGGCGGGCGGAGCGGGGCGGCGCCATCTGGCCTAGCGCCGCTCGCAAGCGCGCCGTCCGCGGCGGGCGCAGCGGGGCGGCGCCATCTGGCCTGACGCCGACGGGCCGCTCGGCGGTAAATTGCGATCATGACGGATACCGGCGGCGACATGGTGGCTCCGGTTTCGCTGCGCGTATCCGACGCCGACCGCAACGGCACGATGCGGCGACTGCACAACGCCGTCGCGCTCGGACTGATCGACATCGACGAGTTCGAGCAGCGCTCGTCGCAGGTGTCCTACGCGCGCACCCGGGGTGAGCTGGACGGGCTGGTCGGCGACCTGCCCGGACCGGGCGCGATCGTCACGTCCGCGGCCGACCGCGTCGAGCTGCGCGGTTGGGCCGGCTCGCTCAAACGCCAGGGCGAATGGACGGTGCCCACCCGCCTGGCGTTGGTCCGACGGCTGGGCTCGATCGATCTCGACCTGACCAGGGCGCGGTTCGCCGGCCCGGTGGTGGTCATCGAACTCGACGTGCGAGGCGGCTCGGTGGACATCCGGCTGCCCGACGGGGCCAGCGCCTCGATCGATGACGTCCAGGTCTATGTGGGCAGCGCCCGCGACCGCCGCAGGGACGCGCCGGGCGAGGGCCGGCCCCACGTGGTGTTGACGGGCCGGGTGGTGTGCGGCTCGGTCACCATCCGAGGGCCGCGGCGCTCGTTGATCCGCGGCCGTCTCGAGGGCCCGCATCGGGGGCGAGCGCGCGGTTAAGCTGGTCGGCATGCCTGCTCGCACCGCGCTTGCCCCCGGAGAGTTGTCCCCGACTCTGCCGGTGCCCGTCCGCATCCCCCGCCCGGAGTACGCCTGGAAGTCCACGGTGCGGGAGGGTAGCGAGCCGTGGGTGCAGACGCCGGAGGTGATCGAGAAGATGCGCGTCGCCGGCCGGATAGCGGCCGGCGCGTTGCAGGAGGCGGGCAAGGCGGTGGCGCCCGGGATCACGACCGATGAACTGGACCGGATCGCCCACGACTACATGGTCGACCACGGCGCCTACCCGTCGACCCTGGGTTACAAGGGCTTCCCGAAGTCGTGCTGCACGTCGCTCAACGAGGTCATCTGCCACGGCATCCCCGACTCGACGGTGGTCGAGGACGGCGACATCGTCAACATCGACGTCACGGCCTACATCGACGGCGTGCACGGCGACACCAACGCGACCTTCCTGGCCGGCGACGTATCCGAGGAGCACCGGCTGCTGGTGGAGCGCACCCGGGAGGCGACGATGCGCGCGATCAACGCCGTCAAGCCGGGGCGGGCGCTGTCGGTCGTCGGCCGCGTCATCGAGGCGTACGCGAATCGGTTCGGGTACAACGTCGTTCGTGACTTCACCGGCCACGGCATCGGCACCACGTTCCACAACGGCTTGGTGGTGCTGCACTACGACCAGCCCTCGGTCACCACGGTCATGCAGCCGGGCATGACGTTCACCATCGAACCGATGATCAACCTCGGCGGGCTGGACTACGAGATCTGGGACGACGGGTGGACGGTGGTCACCAAGGACCGCAAGTGGACCGCGCAGTTCGAGCACACCCTTCTGGTCACCGACACCGGCGTCGAAATCCTCACGTGCCTCTAGCGCGAGCAGACAGAAAATCGCACGATTGCCGGGGCAAAGGTGCGATTCTGCGTCTGGTGGACGGGCAGGGCCCGGCGAACACCGCCGAAGGATGAGCGGGGCGCTGCTGGTCGCCGGCACCAGCTCCGACGCCGGGAAATCGGTGGTCGCCGCGGGACTGTGCCGGCTGCTGGCCCGCCGCGGGGTGCGGGTGGCGCCGTTCAAGGCGCAGAACATGTCCAACAACTCCGTGGTCACCGTCGAGGGCGGCGAGATCGGCCGCGCGCAGGCGCTGCAGGCGCGGGCGGCGGGGCTGGAGCCCAGCGTCCGGTTCAACCCGATCCTGCTCAAACCCGGCAGCGACCGGACCTCGCAGCTGGTGATCCGCGGCCAGGTCGCCGATTCGGTGACGGCGGCGAGCTATGTGCGGCATCGCGACCGCCTCGCCGGGATCGTCGCCGACGAATTGTATTGCCTGCGTGCCGAATTCGACGCGGTGATCTGCGAGGGCGCCGGGTCGCCGGCCGAAATCAACCTGCGCGCCACGGATTTGGCGAACATGGGGCTGGCCCGGGCCGCGAACCTGCCGGTCATCCTCGTCGGTGACATCGACCGCGGCGGCCTGCTGGCCCACCTGTTCGGGACGGTCGCGGTGCTCGAGCCGGACGACCAGGCGTTGATCGCCGGCTTCGTCGTCAACAAATTCCGCGGCGACCCCGCACTGCTGGAACCCGGTCTGCGCCAGCTGCATGCGATGACCGGCCGCCCGACCTATGGGGTGCTGCCCTACGCCGACGAGCTTTGGCTGGACGCCGAGGACTCGCTTTCGGTGGTCGCGCACCGCGTCGTCGGCACCCCGGAACCGCCGCGCGGGCGCGAGTGGCTGCGGGTGGCCGCGATCCGGCTGCCGCGGATCTCCAATTCCACCGACATCGAGGCGCTGGCCTGCGAACCGGGCGTGCTGGTGCGCTGGGCCACCGACCCCGCCGACCTGGCCGACACCGACCTGATCGTGATCCCGGGGAGCAAGTCCACCGTCGCCGACCTGGCCTGGCTGCGCGAGCGCGGCCTGGCCGAGGCGATCACCGCGCACGCCGCAGCCGCAAAACCGGTGCTGGGCATCTGCGGTGGTTTTCAGATGCTGTGCCGGCGCATCGATGACGCCGTGGAATCCGGGGCCGGCGAGGTCGCGGGGCTGGGGCTGTTGGACGCCGACATCGCCTTCGGCGAGGCCAAGATTCTGCGCCGGTGGCCGCCACCGCTGACCGGATACGAAATTCATCACGGCAGGGTGTCGCGGTTCGCCGAGGAGAGCTGGTTCGGCGCCGAGGGCGGGCGCGACTGCCAACCGCACGGGCTGGTGCGCGGCGCGGTGTTCGGCACGCATTGGCACGGCCTGCTCGACAACGACGAGTTCCGCCGCGCCTGGCTCATCCGCGTGGCGGATGCGGCCGGGCGCGGGTTCGTCGCCGCCGAAACCAACGTCGCCGCCCGGCGTGATGCGCAGCTCGACGCGATCGCCGATCTGCTCGCCGCTCATCTCGACGTCGGCGCGGTTTTCGCTTTGCTCGACGGTCCACCGCCGCGCCGACCGCACATCGCAACTCGCTTGCGGCCGTAGGACATTCACTCAGTTGTGCGCGCGTGAAGGTCGAATTGACGGCGATGCAAACCCGTTGCGCGCGCAAGGATGTTGTAGAAATCGTCGCGCGCGCAGACCGATTCCCTGTAGCGTGCGTAGATGCCCTCTATGATGACCACGCTCGACGGGTTCCCCGTCCCGGTAGCCGTGGCCGGTCCGGAACAGGGCGTCGTCGTCGTCATCCTGGGCGACGAGGATCGCGTCCCCGCCGCGTATGACGCGGTGTGCGAGCGCCTGCACACCGCCTCACTCCGGACGGTCGTCATCGGTCTCGACGCGCGCCTGACGCCCAAGTCGGTGGTCGGCATCCTGGACGCATTCGGCATCGGATGGGCCGTGGTGATGGGCGATCGCGCCGGCGCCGAGCTGGCCTGGGAGCTCGCGGCGACGAAACTCGGGCGGTTCGTGGGTCTCGTGGTGATCGACCGCGGTCACCCGCGGGTGCCCAACCGCGACGGCGTGGTCCAAGACGAACACTGCCCGCCGGTGGAGATCGGCACCACGGTCCTGGTCAGCTCGCCGGCCACCAGGGCCGTCGCCCAGGCCAGCCAGCAGTATGTGTACGCCGAATACCGCGTGGTGCACCTGGGCAGGCGCACGGTCCAGGAGTCGACGGCGCAGCTGGCCGCCGAGATCGTGTTGCGTACCAGCACCTGGTAGCCGCCGGTCGGCGCGCGGAACCCCCATTCGCACAATCGAATTGGTCCCCGCCGCGCGGCGCTGATCGCCTGGGGCCGGTACCGTTTCGACCGGAGCCCGGAGCCGTTGTGCCGAGCGGTCGCTCAGCACACCGATGCGGAAAGGATGCGCGGTTGTGAACGCCAAGGGGCGGCCGGTGGTGGGCCTGACCTCCTACCTGGAGCGGGTCCAGGCGGGGATCTGGGACATCCCCGCGGGCTATCTGCCGGCCGACTACTTTCAAGGCGTCGTCGCGGCCGGCGGCGCCGCGGTGTTGCTCCCCCCGCAACCGGCGGAACCCGAGACCCTCGGCGCGGTCCTCGACGGCCTGCACGCGCTGGTGATCACCGGCGGCTACGACCTGGACCCCGCGGCCTATGGCCAGCAACCCCATCCGGCCACCGATCCACCGCGCGCCGACCGCGACGCCTGGGAATTCGCGTTGTTGCGGGGCGCGCTGGACCGCGGCCTGCCGGTGCTGGGCATCTGCCGCGGCGCGCAGGTGCTCAACGTGGCGCTCGGCGGCACCCTGCACCAGCACCTGCCCGACGTCCTCGGACACGACGGGCACCGGGCGGGCAACGGGGTGTTCACCCGGTTGCCGGTGCGCACCGTCGCGGGCAGCCGGCTGGCCGCGCTGGTGGGGGAGTCCACCGACGCGCCGTGCTACCACCATCAGGCGATCGACAAGGTCGGTGCGGGCCTGGTGGTCAGCGCCTGGGATCCCGACGGCGTCGTCGAGGCGCTGGAGTTGCCCGGCGACACGTTTGTGCTTGCGGTGCAATGGCATCCGGAACAGTCCCTGGACGACATGCGCTTGTTCGCCGCGATCGTGGACGCCGCGCGGTCGTATGCCGCACGCGACGGGCGTTAGGCGACGGTTCCGCGGTAGACCACCGCGGGGGCGGCGGCCGCGGTCCACGTCCGTGGCACCGCAAGCACCCCGACCGAGGCCGCGCGGCCGACCGTAACGGCCGCGCCGCCGACGCCACGCCGGCCGGGCAGCAGGCACCGCAGCGCGGCGGCCTTGTTGAGGGAGTTGAGCCGGGCGATCGCCACCCCCGACGGCGCCGTGAGCGAGCTCAGCTTCGACAGGGGGCAGGTCGCCGACGCGAGGGAGACGTCGAACGTCGCCAGCGGAGACGCCGACAGCGCCCGCAACGCGCCGGGCGCGGCCGACATCAGCTGCCGGCCCGCCGCCACGACCTCGGGCGCCGAGCGCAGCGCCCACGTGGCTTGGTCCGCCCCGCCGGGCGGCAAGGTGAACGGTGCGAGGGCCGCCGCGTCCGCCGAGTCCGCGGCGTAGGCGTACATGGCCGCGGCGTTGCGGGCCCACATCCGTTCGTAGTCGGCCTCGGTGTCGGCGATGGCCGGGGCGCCCTGTCCCAGGCGGTTGGCCAGGATCAGCGATCCGCGCAGCGCGCGATTGGCCGCGATCGCCGCCGGCGGCACCGTCGCCGCCAACACCGCCCGGTGGGCGCTCGCGGCCGCGGCGGCCCCGGCGGCGGCCTGTTCGGCCAGGATCGCGGTGGTGGTGAGCCAATCGATGTAGGGCGCCGCGCTGGCCGGCGCGGGGCCGTCGCAGCGGGCCACCAGTTTCGAGGTCACCGCGCGGTAGTCGGCGACCGCGGTGTGCAGCCGAACGGCCAGGGCGGCCCAGGCCGTCGCGGCCTCGGCGAGCGACCCCGAGCCGGGGCCGTCATGGATGTCACCGGAGATGATTTCCGGCGCAAGCGTTGTGAAATTCATTGCTGTCTCTGCCTAACGACGGCGGTATGAGCCGCGAATGTGGACTCTTCTGTTGGGACGTAGGCATGGGGGTTACAGGCCTACTCGCACACGCGGCGGTGCAACGACGGCGGCCGCCGCGGGCGATCGAGCCCTCAGCAGCGCGCGATGCAGAGCCGCGTCAGCAGATCGTCCGGTGCAACCGCCCCCGAAGCGCACGACGGCGCGCGGGGCAGCCGGAATACCGCGGGCGCAAACGAAGTCGGTAGTGGCGACCCGATAGCAGGCGGCGCCGAGCGGGCCCATGTCGGCGGCCGATCCCGGGTCATCCACGCCGTCTTGGTGGTCTTGTGATGGGTGGGTGCGGAACCGGGGGCGGGGTTCGCGTTATGTGCTTGTGCGCGAGCCACATTCACGCCGGCCGCGGGCTGCGGCAGCGCGGGCGCGGTTCCGCGCGCCGCCCAGCCCGTGGTGACCGCGCAGAACACGCCGAGCGCCGCAACGATGGCGACGGCCGACCGCCGTCGTCGAGCTTTACCCGCACCCCCGCCTGTCACAGTGGGCCCGAAATTACTACCCGAGGCTGGACGGGCCATCCCGGCGAGCTGTGAAAACGATCAAAGTCCGTTGTGGTTGAACGCGATGAGCGGGATCGCCATCTCGGCGGGCGTCGCCGCGCCGTGGAAGCCGACCAGCCTGGCCGTTTCCGGCGGCTCGTGTCCGGTCGCCAGCACGGCCGCATCCCCGGTGCAGACGACGACGACGTCGCCGATCCGCGGCAGGTGCGCGGGGTTGACCGGGCCGAACATGCCCGTGGCCACCGCCTGCTCGCGGCTGTAGACGTGCGCCTTACCGTCGAGGATCTCGGCCCAGGCCGCCTGCACGTCCGCCGCGGCGCCGGCCTCGGTGTGCAGGTAGCGCACCCGCGGCTCGCCGGCGACGACGCGGACCCCCGCGGTCAGCCGCGGGTCGGTGTCGAGGTCAACCCGCGCGTCCGGGGGGACGTTGAAGCCGCCGTGGTCGGCGGTCACCAGCAGCGCCGCGTTGCCGGGCAGCCGGTCGACCAGCCGGGTCAGCAGGGCGTCGATCTGGGCCGCCGCGTCGTGCCAGTGGGACGACCCGACCCCGAACGCGTGCGCCGCGAAGTCCAGCGCGCCGGTGTAGCCGTAGACCAGGCCCGGCGCGGCGTGCAGCTCGTCGGCCAGCCGCTGCGCGTTGTCGTCCGCCGGTTCGACCGGGCGGAATTCGGCGCCGCGGTAGGCCGAATCGGTCAGCCCGCTGCCCATGAACGCGGCCGGCAAGACGGCGCGCGCGCCGATCCCGGACTCGTTGAGCCGCCCGAACCAGGTGGGCAGCGGCTGCCACTCGGCGTGCGGCGGATCGTCGCGCCACAGGATGTGATTGAGCACCCGATCCGTGCCCGGGACGTTCAGCGTGAAGCCGAGGATCCCGTGTTCGCCGGGCTGCACCCCGGTGCCGAGCGAAACCAGGCTGGTCGGGGTGGTCGACGGAAACGTGCAGGTGAGCTCGGTCAGACGCCCGGTCTGCCCGGCGAGCACCGAGGAGAGCAGCGGGGCGCTGCCGGCCAGCTCGCTGAGCAGGTGCCAGCCCAGCCCGTCCACCAGCACGACCGCGACCCGGTCGACGTCGCCGGCCCAGTCGGCCAGCGCCAGTCTGTCGACGGCGCCCGGCGCACCGAGCAGGGCGGCTGCGGCGGGCAACACGTCACAGAGGGAACCGGCCACGGGGGCCAGTCTGACACGAAATTACACACGCGCCAGTCGGTTGCTCGTGATCCGCAGCTGACGGTCCGTCGCGTCGGACAGGGCGCGGACCTGGCCCTGCGACAACCGGCCACACAGCCGCCCCCAGTGCAGCGCGACCTCGTCACCGGCGGCCGCGTCGGGCACCGCGCTGTACCCGTCGGTCCAGACGTCGTACACCCGGGACGACGGCTCGGACAGCGCCAGCGCCTCACCGTCGAGCACCAGGCGTCGGCATCGCACCTCGATCCGGTCCTGGTCGCGGGAGAGCACCGTGCCCCACGTGATGCGGCAGTTGTCGAGCACGCCCAGGGGATGTTCATCCATGCCGCGGCCCAAGAACCGCGTCCACGGATACACCCCGAACACGTGAAAGCAGTGATTGGCGGCCGCCTCGGGGGCCAGCTCCGGTGTGAGGTGCGACCAGTAGCGGCCCGCTTGCGGGCCGATGATCGCCAGCAACGCGCCGAAGAATTCTTGCGGGTCCAGATCTGCGCCCACGCCGCCGGCCAGCCAGTACGACTCGACGAGGCGATGATCCAGCGGGTCGGCGATCCCGGTGAGCGTCGAGAGCACCCGCAGGTATGGCCACGCCCCGGAAAACCTCGTCGCCGCCCGGCGCACCTCTTCGACCGAGCCGTCGCGCAGGGTGGCACCGAGGGGCGGACCGCAATAGCCCAGCGCGTTGGGCGCGTGGGCATAGCGCGCGAACATCTCGACGCCGCGGGCGTCACCGTCGGTCAAGTCTGCCCCACGAGCTTGACCGCGTCGCGATGCATGCGGCCGAAGTTGTAGTAGGCCGCGCAGGCCCCCTCCGGGGACACCATGCAGGTGCCGATCGGGGTCTCCGGGGTGCAGGCGGTGCCGAAAACCTTGCACTCCCAAGGCTTGAGCACACCCTTGAGCACCTCGCCGCACTGGCACGCCTTCGGGTCGGCGACCCGCACGCCCGGCATCGCGAACCGCAGCTCGGCGTCGAATTGCGCGAAATCGTCGTGCAGGCGCAGCGCGCTCTGCGAGATGAAGCCCAGCCCGCGCCACTCGAAGTGCGGGCGCAGCGCGAACACCTTGCCCATCAGGGCCAGCGCCGCCGGGTTGCCGTGCTCGGGCACCACGCGCTTGTACTGGTTTTCCACCTCGCAGCGGCCCTCGCGGATCTGGGTCAACAGCATCGCGACCGCCGCCAGAATGTCCAGCGGTTCGAAACCGGCCACCACTAACGGCTTTCGGTACACCTCCGGCACGAACCGGTAGGGCCGGTTGCCCACCACGGTCGACACGTGCCCGGGCCCGATGAACCCCGACAGCCGCAGGTCCGGCGACTCGAGGATGGCCTTGATGGGCGGCACGATCGTGACGTGGTTGCAGAAGACGCTGAAATTGGCCAGGCCCATGTCCCGGGCGCGCACCAGGGTGACCGCGGTCGAGGGCGCGGTGGTCTCGAAACCGATGGCGAAGAACACGACGTGCTTGTCGGGATTGTCGAGCGCGATCTTCAGCGCGTCCAGCGGCGAGTAGACGAATCGCACGTCGGCGCCGCGCGCCTTGGCGTCCAGTAGGCTGCCGGCCGAGCCCGGCACCCGCATCATGTCGCCGAAGCAGGTGAAGATCACGTCGGGCTGGCCGGCCAGCCACATCGCGTCGTCGATGCGACCCATCGGGATCACGCAGACCGGGCAGCCGGGCCCGTGCACCAGTTCGACGTTGTCGGGCAACAGGTGCTCGATGCCATGCCGGTAGATCGTGTGGGTGTGCCCGCCGCACACCTCCATGAACTTGAACTGTTCGCCGGGGCCGGCCAGCCGCCCGATGGCGCCCAGCAGCTTGCGGGCCGCGGCCGGATCCCGGAACTCGTCAACGAATTTCATGCTCGTGCCCCCTTTTAGATAATGGCCGACGAGTCGAAGGCTTCCAGCTCGGTGGCGTAGGCGTCCCCGAGCTTCTGGACGGCGGCCAGGGTGAGCAGCGCCTCGGTCTCGTCGATCTTGGCCATCGCGAACCCGACGTGAACCAGCACCCAATCGTCCGGTGCGGGCATGTCGTCCTCGAGCAGCCGGACGCTGATGGTGCGCTGCACGCCGCTGACGTCGACCTTCGCCAAATAGTTTGCCGGATCGGTGATCTCGACGATCCGACCCGGAATCCCCAGACACATCTTCGGTCCTCCCTTAGCAAATCCTCGGCAGCGGGTCACCGACGAGCATGTCGACGATCCGGGTTCCGCCGAATCCGGTGCGCAGCACCACGGTTTCGGCGGGTTCGGCGACGATCTCCCCGACCTCGGCCGCGTCGGCGCCCAACGGGTGCGACCGCAGCGCGGCCAGCCCCGCGTCGGCCTCCTCCGGCGCGACGACCGCGACGAACTTGCCCTCGTTGGCCACGTACAAGGGGTCGATGCCGAGCAGCTCGCACGCGCCATTGACCATGGGCCGCACCGGAAGTCGCTCCTCGGAGAGCAGCACCCCCAGGCCGCACGCCTGAGCCAGCTCGTTGCAGACGGTGCCGACCCCGCCGCGGGTCGCGTCGCGCAACCAGCGGGTCGACGGCGCGGCCGTCAGCAAAAGCTCCACCAGCGGGCTGACCGACGCGGTGTCGGAGGCGATGTCGGCCTCGATGGCCAGATCGCCCCGCGCGAGCATGACCGCCATCCCGTGATCGCCCATCGAACCCGACAGCAGCACCCGGTCACCCGGTCGCACCGACGCCGCGGACAGCGCGCGCCCCGCCGGGATGACCCCCGTGCCGGTGGTGGTGACGAACAGGCCGTCGGCGGCGCCCTTGGGAACCACCTTGGTGTCGCCGGTGACCACCCGCACCCCCGCGGCGGCGGCGGCCGCCGCCATGTCGGCGACGATCTCCTTCAACTCGGCGATTCCGAAGCCCTCTTCGAGCACGAACGCCGCGGAGATCCACGACGGCACGGCCCCGGCCATCGCGAGGTCGTTGCAGGTGCCGTGCACGGCCAGCGAGCCGATGGAACCGCCGGGAAAGCGCCTGGGCTGCACCACGAACGAGTCGGTGGACATCGCCAGGCGTTGGCCGCCGGGCAGCGTCAAAACCGCGCTATCGCCGAGCGACTCCAGCAGCGGGTTGCGCAGCGCCTCCATGAACACCGCATCCACCAGCGCGGCCGAGGCCTTGCCGCCCGCGCCGTGCGCCAGCGTCACGTGGTCGTCGAGGAGGCGGGGCCGGCGCCTGCGGAACGATTCGATGCGTTCGATCACCTCGCCCTCGGCGAACCGCGGCCCCGACGAAAGGTATTCACCCGTGCTCATGCCGCCCCCAAACCTTGGTCGCCGCCGAGGCATTGATGCACGCTCAGCCACAGCTGATAACCGAGCAGCGCCTGCGATTCCTGGATCCGGTGCACGCTTTGCGAACGAACGACGAAGCAGGCGTCCACATTTGGGTTGCCGGCGAAGGCGCCGCCGTCATAGCCGGCGAATCCGATGGTGTACAGGCCGCGCTGGCGCGCCTCGGCCAGCGCGGCGAGCAGGTTCGGCGAGCCGCCGCTGGTCGACATCGCGATGGCGATGTCACCGGTGGTGGCGCGGGCGATCAACTGCCGGGCGAAGACCAGTTCGAAACCGACGTCGTTGCCCAGGGCGGTCAGGATGGCCTGATCGGTGGTCAACGGCCACGCCGGCAACGGTTTGCCGACCGGCGGCCGGGCGAACAGCCGCGCCAGGGTGGTGGAATCGGTGCAGCTGCCGCCGTTTCCGAAGGTGAACATGCGCCCGCCCGCCGTGAAGCGCCGCGCCACCTCGGCGGCGGCCTGGCCCAGCAGCGCGGCGTTGGCCTGAAGCGTCGAGCGCCGCAGCGCCAGGCTTTCGGCCGCCTTCGCCTGCGCCGAGGCCGCCAGGTCGGCCAGCAGCGACGCGGGATCGTCTTCCTGCGCGTCGATGAAGGGGTACAGGAAGTTGGTGGGTTCGTCGGCGCGACTCATCGGCCCTCCTCCGCTTCCAGCCTGCCGATCGCCATGCCGGCGTGCACCAGGATGAGATCCCCGGCTTCGACCGGGTCGATCAGCGTGGTCACCACGGTCTCGACGCCCCGGGCGGTGCGCACCGTGCCGTGTCCGTCGGCCGAGGCCGTCACCACTTCGCCCGGGCGACCCTCGTCGCTGCAGGTGACGCAAACCGACTCGGCGACTTCGGGTTTGAGCAGCCCGGGGTGCTCAAAACACACGTGGGTCAGCTCCCACAGCAGGTGATAGAACAGCACGAATCCTCCCGTCGCGGGCACGCGCGGATCGGGATCGTCGAGCCACAGCACGTGATCGGCCATCCCCGCCTCGGGTCGCTCGCCGCTGCCGATCCAGATCGTGGCGGCGCCCCATGCGGGGGCGCGCCGCATCACCGAGCGGACCTGCGTGTCATCGGCGCCGGACACCGCGACCACGATGTCACCGGGTCGCACGGACACCCGCGCCAGGTCCACCAGGTCCGGTCCGGTCAGCGCCACCGCGGGCAGGGCCCGTTTACCCATGATCACCGGGTGTACGAATTCGACCGCGATGTGCAGCGCGTGCGGTTCCCACGACGGCGCGAGGGACCACATGGTCGCGCCCGCGGCGAACCGCTTGGCGAGCGTGAACGCCGTGGCCGCGAGGTCTTCGGCCAGTTCGGCGCTCAACCCGCGATCGATGGCAGTGGTGGTCATCGTTCAGCCTCCCTCCCGCGCGGTCAGCATGCTGACCACGGCCTGACCCAGGGCGAGCCCGCCGTCGTTCGGCGGAACGGTGCGGTGGGTCAGCACCTCGAATCCGGCGCGCCGCAATCGCTGCCGACATGCCTTGAGCAACAACACGTTTTGGAACACCCCGCCGGTGAGGCCCACCAGCCGGGTGGTACCGGCCGCCTGCGCGACCACCCTGGCGACGGCGTCTGCGACGGCGTCGTGGAACGCCAGGGCCAGCGTCGCGGGTTGGGCCCCGGCGTACAGCGCGGACACCAGGTCCTGCACCATCGGGGCGGGATCGATCACGCCGTCGGCGCCCACCATCAGGGTCAGCGACGGACCGGCTTCGCCGCCGGCCGATTCCGCCAGCGCCTCGAGCTCGATCGCGGCCTGGCCCTCGTAGTCGATGCGGTGCCGCACGCCGAGCAGGGAGGCGACCGCGTCGAACAGGCGGCCCATGCTCGAACAGGGCACGCATCCGAACCCCGTCTCCAATTGCGAACGGGTGAAGCGCAATTCGTCCCTGCTTGCCGCCGCGACCGGCGCCAAATCGGGGGTCCAGGCGATGCCGGCCGACCACAGCTGCGACAGCGCCATGCGCCACGGGTTGCGCACCGCCGCGTCGCCGCCGGGCAGCGGCACGGGTAACAGGTGACCGGCCCGGACGAATCGGTGGGTGTCGCGGCCGAGCCGGAGGATCTCCCCGCCCCAGATGGTCTGGTCGCATCCGTACCCGGTGCCGTCGAACGAGACCCCGACGACGGGTTCGCCGATGCGCCCATGCTCGGCGAGCAGCGACACCACGTGCGCGTGGTGGTGCTGAACGAGGTCCAGCGGCCGGTCGTCCGCGCGGCGCTCCGCCCAGCCGCGGGTGTGGTATCCCGGATGCAGGTCGGCGGCCAACCGCGCGGGCTCGCCACGTATTTCGCCGAGCTGGCTCACCGCCCGCTCGAACGCGCGCAGCGTCTCCCAGCTGGCCATGTCGCCGATGTGCCCGGACAGGTAGGCGCGCGGGCCGTCGGTGAGGCAGAAGGTGTTCTTCAGTTCCCCGCCGACGGCCAGCACTGCCGGCCCGGCGACGTTCAGGCCGACCGGGAGCGGCGCATAGCCCCGGGACCGGCGGATCGGCAGTTCACCCCCGTCGACGACGCGCACCACCGAGTCGTCGCACGGGACGTGGATGGGGCGGTCGTGGTCGAGCACCGCGTCGCAGAGCGCCGGGAGTCGTTGTGCCGCATCGTCTTCGGTGAAGCAGATGGGTTCGTCGGACCGGTTGGCGCTGGTGAGGACCAGCGCGCTCGGGGCCGGCGCGGTGGCGCCGGGCACGGGCGCCAGCAGCAGGTGATGGATGGGGGAGTAGGGCAGCATCAGTCCGAGCAGCGGGCTGCCGGGCGCGACGCCGTCGGCGACGGGCGCGTCCGGCCGGCGCCTGAGCAGCACGATGGGGCGGGCGGGGCTCAGCAGCACCGCGGCCTCGCTCTCGTCGACGTAGGCGTAGCGGCGGGCCACGGCGAGGTCGCGGACCAGCATGGCAAACGGCTTGCCACCGCGGGCCTTTCGCGCCCGCACCGCGGCCACCGCCGTGCCGTCGGCGGCGGCGCAGGCCAGGTGGTAGCCGCCGACACCCTTGATGGCGACCACCGCCCCCGCGGCCAGCGCGCGTTGGGTGGCCGCCAGCGCGGCGTCCGCCCCGCCGACGCGCCCGGCCGCCGACCGGAACCACAGCGACGGCCCGCAATCGGGGCAGGCGATGGGCTGCGCGTGGAACCGGCGATCGGCGGGGTCGTGGTATTCGGCGGCGCAGCGCGCGCACATTCCGAACCCCGACATCGTGGTCGCCGGGCGGTCATAGGGCAGCTCGCGGATGATGGTGAACCGCGGCCCGCAGTTGGTGCACGTGACGAAGGGGTGGCGGTAGCGCCGGTCGCCCGGGTCGAACAGCTCGGCGACGCAGTCGTCGCACACCGCGATGTCCGGCGGGATCGGCGTGGCGACGCCGGGGACGGCGCGGCTGGTCACTATCCGGAATCCGCGTTGGCGGGCGGCGCCGGCCGACAGCTCGCTGATTGCGACGTCGACGATTCGGGCCAGCGGGGGCGCCTCGGCGCGCAGGCGCCGGCCGAATTCGTGCACGCGTTCGCGCTCGCCCTGCACCTCGAGGAAGACGGCGCCCGAATCGTTGCCGACGAAGCCGGACAGGCCGAGCTCGGTCGCGAGGCGGTGGACGAAGGGCCGGAAGCCAACCCCCTGCACGACACCGGTCACGGTAAGGCGCTGCCGTACCTCGGCGTGTCGAAGCAGCAGGGGGGCGGGGGTCATCTCAGCCGGCCTCCGGGGAGTCCGTCGGGTCCGGGCCGCCACGGCCCATCAGCTCCAGGCCGGCCATCGCCTGCTCGGCGCCCGCGCGGTCCGTCTTCTCGACGGCGAAACCCATGTGGATGATGATCCAATCGCCGGGGGCGAACGTCTCGTCCGGCAGCATGCCGACGTTGATCTTGCGCTGTTGGCCGGTGACGTCGACCAGCGCGAGCTGCCCCTCGAAGCCGTCCAACATCCGGATCACTTGGCCGGGAATCCCTAGGCACATGGCTCGGCGTCCCCTCGGCTGGTCGCGACCGGGTGCGCCTGCAACGCCGCGACGATCTCCTCGACGGCGCGCGCGGCGCGGGGGACCGCCTTGGCCACGGGCTCGGTGAGGCCGATGCCCTCCTCGACGCTGCCCGCCTCGCACCCGACGACGACGGTGTAGGGCGGGTTGCCGCCCAGCGCCCGCAGGCTGGCGAACACCGCGCCCGGGTCCATGCCGTGCCCGTCGAAACCGGCTGCGGCCGAATCCGATTCGTGATCCGCCTGGAAGACGTGCAAGGTGCCGGGGTTGCCGCGGCTGGGGACCGCGTCGATGAGGACCAGCGTGTCCCAGTCCTCGAGCAGGTCGTAGGCCAGGTGCATGCCGCTGATGCCGTAGTCGGTGACGCGAACGGTCGCGTCGTCCTGCGCGATGTCGGCGTTGCGGATCACTTCGGATCCGAATCCGTCATCGCCCAGGAAGATGTTGCCGATGCCGGCGACCAGGATGCGCGCTGTCATCTCCGCTGTCCGAGCAAGTTACATCCGCCTCAGTTTCAGGTACCGGCGCGCGTCGGGCAGGGACACCAATCCCAGGGCCAATCCGACCACGAGCACCAGCGCGATGATCGCGACGAATATCCAACCCATGATCTCCATCTCGGCTCCTTTCACGAGTTTGCCGGGCTGCGTTGCGCTTCCAACGGCTCGATTTCGTCGGGGGAGAAGTACAAATAGCGGCCGTACCAGTCGTGCAAATCGGCGGCCGGGTCGTCGTCGACCACGACGCCGACGTGCTTGTTGCCCTCGACGTCCGAGTGCACCGAGGTGACGCGCGCGGTCTTGCCGGCGACGAAGATGTCCTGCGCGTCGGCGTTGCGCCTCGGCCGCAGCCGCACCCGGCTGCCGCGGGCCACCCGAACCCCGTTCACCAGTACCGCGTCGATTTCCGGTCGGACGGCGTTGTCGGCCAGCGGATCCCACCAGTCGACGCCCTCCGGTATCTCGGGGACCAGGCCCCGGATCTCATGCGGGTCGCGCAGCACGCCGTGCAGGCGCGCCATCGCCTCGGGGGACATGGCGTCGCACTGGTCGATGATGCGCGCCGCCCGCGGATCCGTGGCCCGGGCCTGCGCCTTCTCCTCCTCGGTCATGGTCATCACGCGCAGGGTGAGGATCTCGTCGATCTCCGTGCAGTCGTACAGTGCGGTGTCGCTCTGTTCGGCAACCTCGGGATGGTCGTAGAGGATGATCGGCGAGATCAGCAGCAGATCCCGCGTGCCGGGCGGACCGGCCAGCACCGGGAAGCAGCGGTGGTGGCTGCAGCGGGAGGCCGCATCGGCCGCCGCCCGGGGCGGCTCGAGCAACGAGACGAACTGTCCGGTCTCGAGTTCGGCGATCAGGTGCGTTCCGATCATGGACCGCGCGATCGAGTCGTTCTTGTCCACGGCGCCATCGCCGACGTTGCTGACCCGCACCGACACCCGGCACAGGTCGCCATCCGCCTCGCTGGCGACCGTGAGCACGCCACGTACCTCCCGTCGTTGGCGCACGAGGCGCCCGCCATCGAGGAATTCGATGTCGATGCCCGCATCCGCCGTCACGGCCAGTGTCCACGGCCGGCCGTCCAGCGCGACAGGGCCGAAGGACCTCTCGCATTCGACCGCCTCGTCCCAGGTGAGCCACGACCCGGTCGGGGTCGTCAGCTCGTCGACGGGCTCGTATTCGCCCACGCCCACTTCGCGCTCGGCCCGGCGGTGCTGCAACTGCAGGAACCGCACCACCAGGCGCAACTCCCGCGCCCCCTCGACGAGGAACTGCGCCGCCAGCGAGTCGTCCTCGCCCAGGCCCGCCGCGGCGGCCCCGGGCGGGCCCAAAACGCCGAATTGCCAGCGGGATTGGTTCTTGCTCGACGTCCCGCGGTACGGGTAGAGCAGGTAGCCCTCGTAGAGCACCGCGTCGGCGACGGCGCGGGCCCGGTCCCGATCCTCGGTCACCGCGCCGCCTCCCGGTCCGCGGCCAGCAGGGCGGTGATCGCGTGGTCTAGGTCGAGCAGCCCGTGCGCGGACTTGTAGGCGGCCAGCGCGCGGATGGTCTCGTGGCTCAGCCGCAGCCAGCCGGCGTTCGGGTAGTGCTGGGCGATCAACTGCCGCCAGACCTCGACCGGCATGTCGTAGCGGCTTTCGCAGTCCCAGGGGACCTGTTGGACGGAAAACCCGCGATCGGATTTGACGAAAATCGTTCCGCTGAACAGGAACTGCAGCGGCAGCGCGCCGTCGCGCAACGCGTGCAGGTATTTGGAAGCGGCGACCTCGAAGTCGTAGGTGCAGTCCAGCGTGAGCGCCGCCGTCGTCGTGCCGGTGAACCCCGGCACCATCGCGGAGCAGTGCTGCCACAGGAAGGTCCGCTGGGTGCTCGCCCAGCGCTCACGCGGGCCGAACAAATCGGTCAACCCGGCGGCTTCGTCGTCGGAGTACGGCCGGCGCAGCGGTTCGATGCGGACCTGGCAGCGCAGGGCGATCGCGTGCACCGGGTCGTCCCCGGCGGCCACGGCGATGCGGGCGGTCAGCACCGGGCTGACGGTGTACGGTTCGGGCGCCACGTCGAGGACCGCGAAGTCGAGGTCGATCATGGCGGCGTCACGGGCATTTTCTGGGCCCGGGCTTCGATGTCGGCAAAGAAGCCGGCGATGAATTCGCGGGCCTCCTGCCCCCCGTCGAACCCGCGCCACAGCAGACGCAGCCGCCCGACGAATTCGTAGCAGGCGTCGATCGGGACGAGGTAGCTCTGCGGCGGGCCGGATTCGGGAACCCGGACCAGCAGCGCCTCGACGTCGTCGGCCAGCAGGCCCACCCGCGCGTCGGCGCCGGCGATCGCGTCCCAAACGTCCAGTGCCAGTTCGGATTCGCAGGCGCCGGCCGGCCCCGGGTAGAAGGCGACGGTGCGTCCGAGGGCGGAGTTGGCGAAGAAGAAGGCGACGCCGACGGGGATCTGCAGCGCCTCCCAGGCGCGGCGGTCCAGCGCGAAGTCCGGGAAGGACAGGTATTTCTCGGGCACGGCGCGGTAGCGCAGTTCGGCCCGTGCATCGGTGAACAGCAGGTAGCAGGCGCGGCACACGCACATGAGCTGCCGATCGGCGACGTTGACCACGTGCTGGTGAGAGTCGGCGATCGACTCCGAACACATCTCGCACCGCTCGCCCGCCGGCTCGGGGGCCGGCCTGGCGCTGCGGATGCGGGTGAGCACCTCGTAGGGGGTCGTCATGCCGGGGCGCCCATCGCTTGCGTCGGCCTGCGGTCCGGCAGCGCCACCGACAGCACGCCGTCGCGCGGCAGCAGGGGCAGCGGATCCAGGTGCGCGCCGTCGGGCCCGGCGCCGGCGTGCACGACGTCGAAACGGGAGCCGCAGCGGGGACATTCGAGCAGCGGCCCCAGCAGCGCGGCGCCGGCGAGGGTGTCGTCACACACGGGGCAGTGGTCGGAGTACGCGAACGACCGGTCGTCGACGCGGCAGGCCAGTAGCGTCGTACCGTCGACCCGAAAGCCGCCGACCTCCCCGGACGCCAGCCCGGCCAGCTCGGGAACCGGGTGCCAGCTGCCGGTCGAATGCACGTGCGCCAGTAGGGATTCGGCGGGGATGACGCTCGCGCCGCCCGGGTCGGCGGCCACCACCTCGATCGACGACACCTCGGGCGCCGCGGCGAGCACGGCGTCCTGCACGGCCAACTCGAGCGTCACCGCCGACGACGGGCAGCTCTTGCAGCTGCCCTTGAACGCCAACCGCACGGTGCCACCGTCGATTCCGAGCAGGTCGACATCCCCGCCGTGCGAGCCCAGATACGGCCGCACCCGGTCGAGCGCGTCGGACACCCGACGGCGCACGTCGTGCGGGTGCAGGCCGTGAACCAGGAGCAGGCTGGCCACCAGGTCGTCGGTGGCCAGCCGCTCGGCCAGGGTGGGATCCTGCGCCTGCTGGGCCAACATCATGATCCGTTCCAGGCCGGCCCCGTAGAGCCCGACCACCTCACGGACCAACTGTTGGGCGCGTTCCCGCGCGGCGGCCCCACCCGCCGCGCAGGAATCCAGCAGGGTCTGGATCCGATCGCCCGCTGTGCGCCACCGCGCCTCGCTGTCGTCAACGGTCTCCGGGCGATCCACCATCGCCTACTCCCCGACGGGCGACTGGGTTGGTGTGTGCAGTCTGTCGAGGGTCTTGCCCTTACCCAAGTACATGTGCACACCGCAGGGCAGGCACGGATCGAAGCTGCGCACCGTGCGCATCACGTCGATGCCCTTGAAGTTCTCCCGGTCGTTCTCCTCGAAGATCGGCTGGCCCTGCACCGCGTCCTCATACGGGCCCGGGGTGCCGTAGCTGTCGCGGGGGTTGGCGTTCCACGGGGTGGGCGGGTACGGGTGGTAGTTGGCGATCTTGCCGTCCCGGATCACCAGGTGGTGGCTGAGCACGCCGCGCACCGCCTCGGTGAACCCGCACCCGATGGCCTCGTCGGGCACCTCGAATTTCTCCCACGTCTTGGTGCGTCCGGCGCGGATCTCCTCGAGCGCCTTCTCGGCGAAGTGCAGCGCGCACGCGGCCGCGTACGCCTGGAAGTAGGTGCGCGCGCGGTCGCGTTCGATCGTGTTGCTGCCGTGCTGCGGGATCTTCCACTCGAACTCCACCGGGGGTTTGAGCGCCGTCTTGGGCAGGTTGATCTTCACGCTGTTGCCGGTCGCCTTGACGTAGCCGATGTCGACGAGCCCGGCCAGCGCCGTCGCCCACAACCGGGCCAGCGGCCCGCCGCCGGTGTCCAGGGCCAGGTGGTCCGTGCCGTCGAACCAGCGCGGCGACATCACCCAGCTGTACTTGCCGCCGTCCATGTCCCGCTTCTGCGGGTGCGGGTTGGTGTGCTGGTTCCACGGGTGGCGCCGGTCCACCGCGTTGCCCAGCGGGTCGGTCTTGACGAACATCTCCTGATCGGTCCAGTCGTCGTAATACGAACTGCCCAAAAGGATTCGGATGCCCAGGTTGATGTCCACCAGCGAGTGGGTGACCAGCTTGCCGTCCACCACCACGCCCGGGGTCACGAACATCGCGTTGCCCCAGCGTTCCATGTCCTTGTACTCGAAGTTGCACACCTCGGGGTCCTGGAACGAGCCCCAGCAGCCGAGCAGGGTGCGGCGCAGCCCGACCTTCTCGTAACCGGGCAGCGCCTCATAGAAGAAGTCGAACAGGTCGTCGTGCATGGGCACGACCTTCTTCATGAATTCCACATAACGCATCAGCCGGGTCATGTAGTCGGTCATCAACTGGATGGTCGCGACCGTGCCCACCCCGCCGGGGTACAGGGTGGACGGGTGCACGTGGCGGCCCTCCATGAGGCAGAACATCTCTCGCGTCCAGCGGCTGACCGCCAGCGCCTCGCGGTAGAATTCACCGGTGAACGGGTTGAGCGAGCGCATGATGTCGGCGATCGTCCGGTAGCCGTGCGCGCCGGCCTGCGGGGCCGGGGTCTTCTCCGCGAGGGAGAGCACGCTCGGATTGGTCTCGGAGACCATCTTCTCGCAGAAGTCCACGCCGACCAGGTTTTCCTGGAAGATGTTGTGGTCGAACATGTATTCCGCGGCCTCGCCCAGGTTGACGATCCACTCACCGAGGTGCGGCGGCTTGACGCCGTAGGCCATGTTCTGCGCGTAGCACGAGCAGGTGGCGTGGTTGTCGCCGCAGATGCCGCAGATGCGGCTGGTGATGAAGTGGGCGTCGCGCGGATCCTTGCCCTTCATGAAGATCGAGTAGCCACGGAAGATCGACGAGGTGCTGTGGCACTCGACGACTTCGCGGTTCTCGAAGTCGATCTTCGTGTAGATGCCCAGGCTGCCCACGATCCTGGTGATCGGGTCCCACGCCATGTCGACCAGCTGGCCGGGCTCCCGCTTGGCGTGGGTGGGTTCCGGAATGATGGTTGTCATCGCAGTTCTTCTTCCCGCTGTGGGCTCGTCAGTTCCGAAGGCTTTCGGTGGTGAGAACGAAGCGCGCCGACCCGGTAGGTGACCTACCAGGTCCGGCGCGCCCCGGTGGTGAGTTGGTTACCGTTGTGGCGCCACCGCGGTTCCTTGTCGACGGTGCGCGCCGTGATACCCCTCAAGTTGCGAATCACGGTGCCGTACAGGCCCGACGCGGTGGTGGAAACCTTGCCGCCCGGCGGCTCGTCCATGAAGGGCATGAACTTGTCGGGGAAGCCCGGCATGGTGCAGCCGATGCAGATCCCGCCCACGTTCGGGCACCCGCCGACGCCGTTGATCCATCCCCGCTTGGGCACGTTGCATTTGACTACCGGGCCCCAACAGCCCAGCTTCACAATGCATTTCGGCGATCCGTATTCCGTGGCGAAGTCGCCCTGCTCGTAGTAGCCGGCCCGGTCGCAGCCCTCGTGGACGGTGTTGCCGAACAACCACGCAGGACGCAGCGCGTCGTCGAGCGGAATCATCGGCGCCTGACCGGTCGCCATGTAGAGCAGATAGGTCAGCGTCTCCGACAGGTTGTCGGGATGGATGGGGCAACCGGGCACGCACACGATCGGAATGCCGGCCTTGCTCTTCCACTCCCACCCCAGATAGTCGGGCACCCCCATGGCACCGGTCGGGTTCCCGGCCATGGCGTGGATGCCGCCGTAGGTGGCGCAGGTCCCGACAGCGACGACCGCGGTGGCCTTGGGCGCCAACCGGTCGAGCCACTCGCTGGTGGTCATCGGCTGGCCGGTGGCCGGATCGTTGCCGAACCCGCACCAGTAGCCCTCGTCCTTGATCTTCTCGTTGGGGATCGACCCCTCGACTACGAGCACGAAGGGTTCCAACTCGCCCCGGTCGGCTTTGAAGAACCAGGACAGAAAGTCGTCCGCCCCCCCGCTGGGTCCGCACTCGAAGTCGATCAGTGGCCAGTGCACGGCGACCTTCGGAAGCCCCGGCAAAGCCCCCAGGGCGATCTCCTCGACGGTGGGTTGGGTGGCGGCAGTCAGCGCCACCGAATCGCCATCACAACTGAGCCCGGCATTGATCCATAGAACGTGGATCAACGTTTCTTCCGCTTTGACTGCTGCTTCTGTTGGCATGCTGCAGCTTTCCGGGGCCGGGCTGGGGCCCCTGCGCCGCCGGAGTCGACCGTCGGCCCACTTGCGCAGCGCTAATTTCCGGGTCTACTCCTCACCGCCAGGCGTGTCAACGGTTCTGCGGCACAAAGTACTTAGACAACCGTTGCATTGCCGAGGGGGCGCCGGCCACGGCGATCGGCGGCCCGCGGACGGGACGGCGTCATGCGAAATCGTTGCAAGACGAGGCGTTAGGCGGGCGGCTCCGCGGCGAAGCGTCGCAGCCACCCGAACCACGCGCCCATCCCGGCGCCGGTGCGCGCGCTGAGCGGCAGGATGGTCGCGTTCGCGTTGACCTTGCGCACGTGCTCGATGTACGTGTCGACGTCGACGTCGAGGTGGGGGACCAAGTCAATCTTGTTGAGCAGCACCACGTCCACCGACCGGAACATCACCGGATACTTCAGTGGCTTGTCCTCGCCCTCGGTCACGGAGTACACCATGGCCTTGGCGTGCTCGCCGACGTCGAACTCCGCCGGGCAGACCAGGTTGCCGACGTTCTCGATGATCACCAGGTCGAGCGCGGCCAGTTCGAGGCCGGGAAGCGCGCGGTTGACCATCGGCGCGTCGAGGTGGCATTCACCGCCAAAACCGTTGCTGGTGTTGAGCAGTGACACCTGGGCGCCGCGACCGCTGAGCTTGGCCGCGTCCAGATCGGTGGCGATGTCACCCTCGATCACCCCGATGGCCAGTTCCCCGGCGAGCTCGTCGAGCGTGGCCTGCAGGACGGTCGTCTTGCCCGATCCCGGCGAGCTCATCAGGTTGAGGGTGCGCACCCCATTGGCCTCGAATGCCGTCCGGTTGGCATCGGCGAGGAGGTCGTTCTCGGCGAAGATGGCCTCCAGCACGTCGACGCGTTGCCTGCCGGTCCGGTAGCCGCCGTGGTCGCCGTGCTGGTGATCCGGATCATCGTGGTCGTGGGTGTGCACGGTTCCGTCGTCGTGCCGGTGAAATCTGCCCATGGTCAAATCCGTTCGGAACGGTCGCTTTTCACGAGACGTCCAGGGACGTCACCAAGAACTCGTTGCCCTGCAACACCTCGACGTCGGAGCTGTCGCACCGCGGGCACCAGATGGACCAGGCCGACGTGATCTCCGATCGCCGGCCGCACGCGCGGCAGCGCACCTCGGCCCCCACGCACTCGAGTTCCAGCTCGGCCTCCGGCATGTTCTCGGCGTCGCGCACCAGCGTCCAGCAGAACGACAGCGACTCGGGCACCACCTGGCGGAGCGCCCCGATCCGCACGCGCACCACGTCGACGTGTCGACCGTCGGCGTGCGTCTTGGCCACACCGGCGATCGCTTCGCACAGCGACAGCTCATGCATGAGCACTGTTCTACACCCGAACGGCCCCGCAACGCAGCGGTGTCACGAGGGAGCCCACTTCTGTTCGAGGCGACCGCAGCGCCAGACCAGCACCGCCACCGCCCAGGTGACGACGAAGGCGCCCACCACGAAATAGCCGACGGTGTTGAGGTCCAGCCCGCCGATCCAGCTCCAGAACGCGCCCCGCCAGCCGAACTGCTCGGCGAACAGGGCGAGTAGTTCGACGCTGCCGATCACCAGCGCGACGAGGACCGACAGCGCGGTGATGGTGATGTTGTAGTAGATCTTGCGCACCGGGTTGGAAAAGGCCCAGCCGTACGCGAAGTTCATGAACGAGCCGTCGATGGTGTCCAGCAGGCACATGCCGGCGGTGAACAGCACCGGCAGGCACACGATCGCGTACCACGGCAACCCGGCGGCCGCGCTGCTGCCGGCCAGGACCAGCAGCGCGATCTCGGTGGCGGTGTCGAAGCCGAGCCCGAACAGCACCCCGACCGGATAGGAGTGCCACGACTTGGTGATCGATGTGGTGAAGCGGCCGAGGAATCGGTTCATCAGACCGCGGTCGTTGAGCTGCCGCTCGAGTTCGGCCCCGTCGGCGTCGGGGTCGTAGTCACCGCGACGCAGCCGGGCGAACACCCGCAGGATGCCGACCAGCACGACCACGTTGAGGAGGGCGATCACGTAGAGGAAGACCCCGGAGACGCCGGTGCCGATCAGCCCCGTGTAGTGGTGCAGCGCGGACGAGTCGTCGCGCACTCCTCCGACGATCGTCTTGACCCCGGACGCCAGCAGGACCGCCAGCCCGAAGACCACGGTGGAATGGCCCAGCGAGAAGAAGAATCCCACCGCCAGGGGTCGTTGCCCGTCGTTCATCAGCTTGCGCGTGGTGTTGTCGATGGCGGCGATGTGGTCGGCGTCGAACGCGTGCCGCAGGCCAAGGGCGTAGGCCGTCAGCCCGACGCCGACGCCAAATGCCTTGCCGCCGAGGCTGAATTGCGCGGGGGTCACCAGGGCCACCAAGGTGAACCAGCCGATCACGTGGAGCGCGACGATGACCGCCGCCATCGCCGCGAGCCGCCACCACTCCGCCGGCGTCAACGCGTTGCGAAGCTTGGCCGTCCATGACGGGCGCCCGTCGAGCTCGGTGCTGGCCACTGGATTCCTTCCAGCGTCGGGCGGGGGAACCGACGGCACGACTGTATGTGCCGCCCTCGGCCAGATGCAAGCGGGTCGCAGGAATCGCGACGGGGGTGCCGGCGAATTCGGCCGAAAACTGGCGCGGCCGGTGGGGCGGCGCGACACTGAACGGGTGACGCCCAAGCCAGCGGCACTCGACCCGTCGGTCACCGCCCGGATCGGCGATCTGCTGCGCGCGCGGGGGCTGCGGCGGATGTCGTCGCGGATCCAGGTGCTGGCCGTGCTCGAGCCGGTCGACGGGCACCTGCCGGTGGCGGAGATCCACAAGCGGGTGCGGGCCTGCCTGCCGCACGGCGCCCACGCCCCCGACGTGGCGACCATCTATCGCACGGTGACCACCCTGGTCGAGCAGAAAGTGCTGCACGCCTTGACCGTCGACGGTGGTGTCACCACTTACGGGATGGCCACCGCGCCGCACCACCACGCCGTCTGCACCGAATGCGGCGCGATCATCGAGGTGCCCGCCCGCCAGCTCAGTTCGGCGCTCGAACACGCGATGGCGGGCAGTTCCTTTGCGCTGTCCGAGGCGGCGGGCCTGACGCTGCACGGCCTGTGCCCGCAGTGCCAGCGGCGCTGAGCTCGGTCTACCGGTTGCGACCCAGATCCAAGAGCGCGTTCTCGACCACTTCGGGCAGCGCCGGGTGGATCCAGTACTGGCCGCGGGCCATCTCCGGGGCGGTCAACCCGAAGCTCATCGCCTGAATCAGCGGCTGGATGATCGAGGATGCCTGCGGGCCCATGATGTGCGCGCCGAGCAAGCAGCCGGTGTTGCGCTCGGCGATGAGCTTCACTATCCCGGTGGTGTCCTCCATCGCCCAGCCGTAGGCGACGTCGCCGTAATCGTGGATCGCGACCGAAATGTCGAATCCTTTTGCCATGGCCTGTGTTTCGGTTAGCCCGACGGCCGCCAGCTGCGGATCGGTGAATACCGCCGACGGCACGTAGCGGTGATCGGTCCGCACCATCGATTCGGTGTCGTCCCAGTCGCAGAACAGGTTGTGCGCAACGACGCGGGCCTCATGGTTGGCGACGTGCTTGAGCTGGTAGGGCGAGCTGACGTCGCCGAGCGCGAAAACGCCACGGGCCGAGGTGCGTTGGTATTCGTCGACCACCACCCGGCCGTCCTCGACGTCGACACCGGCCTGTTCGGCGTCCAGCAGGTCGGCGTTGGACAACCGGCCGGTCGCGACCAGCAACAGGTCGGCGTGCAGCGTTGACCCGTCGTCGAGTCGCAGCGCGACGCCGGAGCCTTCGTTGCTGCCGCCCACGACGTTGCGGTGCATGCGCAGCTCCCATTTGGCGGCGGCGATGCGGGTGAAGCGTTTGCAGATGGTGTCGTCGGAATTCCGCAGCATGGTGGCGCCTCTGCACACCAGCGTGACGCGCACGCCCAGAGAGGAGAACACGTGAGCGAATTCTGCTGCCACGTAGCCGCTTCCGACGATGACGAGGTGCCCGGGCAGCTCGGGGATGCGCATGATTGTGTCGCTGGTGTGATAAGCGACGCCGCAGTCGAGGATCGCGGGCGGGATCACCGGCCGCGATCCCGCGGCGATCACCACCCGGTCGGCGGTGAATTCGTCACCGGCGTCGGTGCGCAACAGGTAGCGCCCGTCGGGCTGAACCGGCCCGAACCGGGTGTGCTGGCTGTACAGGTCGACGTTGGGTGATGAGCGGCGGTAGTCTTCGCCGCTCATCGAGATCGGATCGATGCGTCCGAAGATGCGCGAGACGATGTCGTCCCAGCGCACCCCGTCGATGTGCGCGTCGACCCCGTAGCGCGCCGCGTCGCGGATCGTCGTGGCGACTTCGGCGGCGTAGACGAACATCTTGGTCGGGATGCAGCCCACGTTGAGGCAGGTGCCGCCGAAGGTGCCGTGCTCGCACAGCGCCGTTCGCATCTCCTTGAATCTATCGTCGAAAATGCTGTTGCCCGAACCGGTCCCGATGATCGCGAGGTCGTATGTCTCCATCTCCTCACCCCCGCTTCGATGGCTGGGTGCGATCGGCGTTGAGGTAGTCGTCCAGCCAGCGGTCGAGCTGGCGATAGGCAGCCTCCCGCGGCCCCGGCAGCGAAAGGAAGACATCGTGTTTCGCGTCGCCGATCGGGACCATCGTGCTGCGATTCCCGATGCACCCGGCCCACCGGGCGATCTGGCTGACGTCGAGAACCGCGTCGCCGCTTTGCATGGACGCCGCGTCGCTGGTTTCTCGCACGGTGTGATCCGAACGCAGGATCAGGTTGGGCACCCCGACGTCCAGCCCGCGGTGCAGCCGGACCTGGCCGCGGCGGATGGCGTGCAGCCAACCGAGCGTGATGGGAAAGCCGCCCACCGGTTTCCACTGCAGGTTGTAATCGAACTCGCCGTGATAGTCGCGGTGCAGGGTGGTGCCGTAGCCGCCGTCGGTTGGCGAGCGCACCACACTCTTGGACCGCACCCGGGACAGCCCCGCGATCAGCGCCGAGGTCACGGAGTGGCGCAGCACCGCCGGCCCGTGCAGGTCCAGGAAGGGGCTGTTGAGCACCAAGCCCCCGACGCCGGCGTGGGCCGCGGCGTCGCGCCGGCGAAGCCGGTCCAGCCACAGCGACACGATGAGCCCGCCGGCGGAATGGCCGTACACCAGGACCTTGGCGGGCCGCTCCTGTTCGCGGATGACCGCCAGCGCTTGCCCGAGTTCGGCGTCGTAGTCGTCGAGGTTGGTGATGAAGTGCGGCGTCTGGCCGTCGCGGCGCGACCGCCCGCATTTCTGTAGGTCCAGCGCGTAGAAGGCGAAGCCGCGGTCGGCGAAGTGATCGGCCAGCGCCGTGTGGAAGAAGTAGTCGGTGTAGCCGTGCACGGCGAGCACCGCATGGCCGGTCCCGTGGGGACCGGTGGGCTCGCCGCGCCGGATCAGCGTCGCGACGATCTCGCCCTCGCCGACCGGGTCGGGCCCGAGCGGGATGGTGCGCTGCCAATAACCGGGCAGGACATCGGGCACCCAGCCAGTCACGAGGCCAGCTTAGAGGTTTTGCTGGTCGCGGGGAGGCGCATGCCGGTCGTGCCCGGTTCGCCTCGGGATAGCCTGGGGACCGGCACAGTCGAGGAAAGGACCGGGAGCAGGTGTCGTCGCTAGCCCGAACCGCACGGACGGACGTCGTGCTGGTGGGCGCGGGCATCATGAGCGCCACCCTGGGCGCGTTGCTGCGGCGGCTGCAGCCCGACTGGTCGATGACGATCGTCGAACGGCTGGACGCGGTCGCCGCCGAAAGCAGCAGCCCCTGGAACAACGCCGGCACCGGGCACTCCGCGCTGTGCGAGCTCAACTACACCCCGAAAAACCCGGACGGCTCTATCGACATCACCAAAGCGGTGCGCATCAACGAGCAGTTCCAGGTGAGCCGGCAGTTCTGGGCCTACGCCGTCGAGAACGGGATCCTGACCGACACCAACTTCCTCAACCGGATCCCACACGTGAGTTTCGTGCGCGGGGCGCGGGGCGTCGACTTTCTGCGGCGCCGGCAGCGGGCCCTCGCGGCCAACCCGCTCTTCGCCGGCACCGAATTCGTCGACGACCCGCAAGAGTTCGCCCGCCGGCTGCCGTTCATGGCCGCCAAGCGCGACTTCACCGAACCGACCGCGCTCAACTGGGCGCCCCACGGCACCGACGTCGACTTCGGCGCGCTGGCCCGCCAGCTCGTCGGCTTCTGCGTGCAGGGCGGCGCGACCGCGCTGTTCGGCCACGAGGTCCGCGATCTGACCCGCCGGCCGGACGGCGGCTGGACCCTGCAGCTCCGCAATCGCCGCACCGGCGAAAAGCACCGGCTGGAAGCCAAATTCGTCTTCGTCGGGGCCGGCGGCGACGCGCTGCCGCTGTTGCAGAAGTCGGGCATCAAGGAGGTCAGGGGCTTCGCCGGATTCCCCATCGGCGGGCGGTTCCTGCGAACCGACAACCCGGCGCTCACCGCCGCGCACCGGGCCAAGGTGTACGGGATGCCGGCGGCGGGCGCCCCGCCGCTCGGCGCGCTGCACCTCGACCTCCGGTTCGTCAACGGCAAGTCGTGGCTGGTGTTCGGGCCCTTCGCCGGTTGGTCACCGAAGTTCTTGAAACACGGCCGCCTTTCGGACCTGGCCCGCTCGGTGAAACCGGACAACGCGGTGTCCATGCTCGGTGTCGGCCTCACCCAGCTGACACTGGTGAGGTACCTGATCGGCCAGCTGCGGCTGTCCGAACCGGATCGGATCGACGCGCTGCGCGAATTCGCGCCCAGCGCAACCGATTCGGATTGGGAGTTGACCGTGGCCGGTCAACGCGTGCAGGTGATTCGGTGGGACCGCCGCAAGGGGGGCGTGCTGGACTTCAGCACCACCGTGCTGGCGGATGCCGATGGCACCATCGCCGGGCTGCTGGGGGGCTCCCCGGGGGCGTCGACGGCGGTGGCGGCCATGCTCGAGGTGCTTGCGCGCTGCTTCGCCGGCCGCTACCCGTCCTGGCTGCCCGCGCTCAAGGAGATGGTGCCGTCGCTGGGGGTCGAGCTGTCCCGCGAACCGGCGCTGTACGACGAGGTGTGGTCCTGGGGCACCGAGGTGTTGCGGTTGAAGTCCGATTCGGGGGTTCGGTCATGAGTGAGGCGTTGCGTCGGTCTTGGGCCAAAGACCTTGGCGCCCGGACCCTTTACGAGCTGCTCAAGCTACGGGTTGAGGTGTTCGTGGTGGAGCAGGCCTGCCCGTACCCGGAGCTGGACGGGCGTGACCTGCTCGCCGAGACGCGGCACTTCTGGCTGGAGACGCCCGACGGCGAGGTGATCTGCACGCTGCGGTTGATGGAGGAGCACGCCGGCGGCCAGAAGGCGTTCCGGATCGGCCGGTTGTGCACCAAGCGCAGCGCGCGCGGGCAGGGACACACCACGCGGCTGCTGCGCGCCGCCCTGGCCGAGGTGGGCGACTACCCGTGCCGGATCGACGCGCAAACCTACCTGGCCGACATGTACGCCCAGCACGGGTTCGTCCGCGCCGGGGAGGATTTCGTCGACGACGGGATTCCGCACGTGCCGATGCTCAAGCCTTCACGCCCCGGCTCCGGCCTGACGGAGCTGCCGTGAAGCCCTACCCGTTCAGCGCGATCGTCGGGCACGACCAGCTGCGCCTGGCGCTGCTGTTGTGCGCGGTGCGCCCGGAGATCGGCGGCGCGCTCATCCGCGGCGAGAAGGGCACGGCCAAGTCGACGGCGGTGCGCGGCCTGGCGGCGCTGCTCTCGGCGGCCACCGGCGGCGAGGGCGCCGGCCTGGTCGAAATGCCGCTCGGCGCAACCGAAGACCGGGTGATCGGTTCGCTGGACCTGCAGCGGGTGCTGCGCGACGGCGAGCACGCGTTCTCGCCGGGGCTGCTGGCCCGCGCGCACGGCGGCGTGCTCTACGTCGACGAGGTCAACCTGCTGCACGACCATCTGGTGGACGTGCTGCTCGACGCCGCGGCCATGGGCCGCGTGCACATCGAACGCGACGGCATCTCCCATTCGCATGAGGCGCGCTTCGTGCTGATCGGCACCATGAATCCGGAGGAGGGCGAGCTGCGTCCGCAGCTGCTGGACCGGTTCGGTCTGACCGTCGACGTGCACGCGTCGCGCGATGTCGACGTGCGGGTGGAGGTGATCCGGCAGCGGATGGCCTACGAGGCCGACCCGGACGGGTTCGCCGAGCGGTACGCCGACGCCGAGGCGGCGTTGGCCCGGCGCATCGCCGACGCGCGGGCCCTGGTCGCCGACGTGGCGTTGCCCGACAACGAGTTACGGCGCATCGCCGCGGTCTGCGCGGCGTTCGACGTGGACGGGATGCGGGCCGATCTGGTGGTGGCCCGCACCGCCGCCGCGCATGCCGCCTGGCGCGGGGTGAAGTCCGTCGAGGAGCAGGACGTCCGGGTGGCCGCCGAGCTGGCGTTGCCGCATCGGCGCCGCCGCGACCCGTTCGACGACCCGGGGATCGACCGTGATCAGCTCGACGAGGCGCTGGCGCAAGCCGGCGACGACGATCCGGATCCCGAGCCCGACCCGCCGGGCGGGGGAGGGGCCGCCGAGGACATTGCGCCGCAAGGTGATTCGCGACCGGCGTCCAAGCCGCAGCCGCCGCGCCCCAGCGCGCCGCCGTCGCGGACCTTCCGCGCCCGGGCCCTGACGGTGCCCGGGGTCGGCGCGGGTGCGCCCGGGCGGCGGTCGCGGGCCCGCAACGCGACCGGCCGCGTGATCGCGGCCGCCGACGGCGACGACACGGGTTCCGGCGCGCACGGGCTGCACCTGTTCGCCACCGTGCTCTCGGCGGCCGAGCGCGCCGGCGCCGGGCCGCTGCGGCCGGGGCCGGACGACGTGCGCCGCGCGATCCGTGAGGGTCGCGAGGGCAACCTGGTCATCTTCGTCGTGGACGCGTCGGGGTCGATGGCGGCGCGCGACCGCATGACCGCGGTGAGCGGCGCGACGTTGTCACTGCTGCGCGACGCGTACCAGCGCCGCGACAAGGTCGCCGTGATCACGTTCCGCCAGCAGGAGGCGCGGTTGCTGCTGCCGCCGACGTCGTCGGCGCACATCGCCGGGCGGCGACTGGCCCGATTCGACACCGGCGGCAAGACCCCACTGGCCGAAGGGCTGTTGGCCGCGCGTGAGCTGATCGTCCGCGAGAAGGCCCGCGACCGGGCAAGGCGCGCCCTGGTGGTGGTGCTGACCGACGGCCGGGCCACCGCGGGGCCGGACCCGTTGCGCCGCAGCAACATCGCGGCGGCGCGGCTGGTATCCGAGGGCGCCGCCGCGGTGGTCGTGGACTGCGAGACGTCCTATGTGCGGCTGGGTTTGGCCGAGCAGCTGGCCCGCCGGCTCGGCGCGCCGGCGGTGCGGCTCGAGCAGCTGCACGCGGACTCCCTGACGCGCGCGGTGCGCGGCGCGGCCTGAGGAAGGTATTCGCCGATGCCACAAGGCCGCCCCCTTCAGGTGCCCGACGACGGGTTGAGCACCAAGGCCCGGCGCAACACCCCGGTGCTGGCGGTGCACACCGGCCCCGGCAAGGGGAAATCGACGGCCGCCTTCGGAATGGCGTTGCGGGCGTGGAACGTCGGGCTTTCCGTCGCCGTCTTCCAGTTCGTCAAGAGCGCCAAGTGGAAGGTGGGTGAGGAGTCGGCCTTCGCGCAACTCGGCCGCGTGCACGACGAGCACCGGATCGGTGGGCCCGTCGAATGGCACAAGATGGGCGCGGGGTGGTCCTGGTCGCGCAAGGCGGGCAGCGAACTCGACCACGCGGCGGCGGCCGCCGACGGGTGGGCCGAGATCTCGCGCCGGCTGGCCGAGCAGCGCCACGACTTCTACGTGCTCGACGAGTTCACCTACCCGCTGAAGTGGGGATGGGTGGACGTCGACGAGGTGGTGGACGTGCTGCTGGCGCGGCCCGGCCACCAGCACGTGGTCATCACCGGGCGCGATGCCCCGCAGCGGTTGATCGAGGCGGCTGACCTGGTGACCGAGATGACGAAGATCAAGCACCCGATGGACGCGGGCCGCAAGGGGCAGAAGGGCATCGAGTGGTGAGCGTCCCCGCGGTGGTCGTCGCCGCGCCGGCATCTGGCAGCGGAAAGACCACCGTCGCAACGGGTTTGATCGGTGCCCTGCGGCGCGCCGGTCATGCCGTAGCGCCGTTCAAGGTCGGCCCGGATTTCATCGACCCCGGTTATCACGGCCTGGCCGCCGGGCGTCCCGGCCGCAACCTGGACCCGGTGCTGGTCGGCGAGAGCCTCGTCGGCCCGCTGTACGCGCACGGCGCCGACGACGCGGACATCGCGGTGATCGAAGGCGTGATGGGCCTCTTCGACGGGCGGATCGGTCCCGCCGTCGCCGGCCCGGCGGACGGGTCCACCGCACACGTGGCCGGCCTGTTGGGCGCGCCGGTCATCCTGGTGGTCGACGCGCGCGGTCAGAGCCACAGCATCGCCGCACTGCTGCACGGCTTTTCGACGTTCGATGCCGGGACGCGGGTCCGCGGCGTGATCCTCAACCGCGTCGGCTCGGCCCGGCACGAGCAGGTGCTGCGGCAGGCCTGCGAGCAGGCGGGCGTCCCGGTGCTGGGCGCCATTCCGCGCACCGCCGAATTGGAGCTCCCGACAAGGTATTTGGGCCTGGTGACCGCGGTGGAGTACGGGCGGCGGGCGCGGCTCGCGGTCGAGGCGATGACCGACCTGGTGGCGCGCCACGTCGACCTGGCTGCCGTGGCGGCGGTGGCCGCGAGCCGCGCCGGCCCGGCGTGGGACCCGGCGACGGCGGCGGGCGGGGCTCCCGGCGCGCGGGCCACCGTGGCGATGGCGGCGGGAAAGGCGTTCAGCTTCGGCTACGCCGAGCATGCCGAGTTGCTCGAGGCCGCGGGCGCCGAGGTGGTCGAATTCGACCCGCTGGCCGACCCGTTGCCGGATGGCACGGACGCGGTGCTGCTGCCCGGTGGCTTCCCGGAACAGTTCACCGCGGAGCTCTCGGCCAACGACCTTGTGCGCCGGCAGATCAACGAGCTGGCCGCCGCCGGCGCGCCCATTCACGCCGAATGCGCCGGCCTCATCTACCTGGCCACCGAACTCGACGGCTACCAGATGTGCGGCGTGCTGGCCGGGTCGGCGCGGTTCACGCCGCACCTGACGCTGGCCTATCGCGACGCCGTGGCCGTCGCCGATTCGCCATTGTATCGCGCTGGACAGCGTGCGGTGGGGCACGAATTCCACTGCACCGCAGTCACTTTCACCGACAGCTATCAGCCCGCGTGGGTGTACCGGGGTGCCGGGGTGGACGCCGTGCGCGACGGCGTGGTGCACGCCGGGGTGCACGCGTCGTATCTGCACACGCACCCGGCGGCCGCGCCGGAAGCGGTCGCGCGGTTCGTCGCGCACGCCGCCGCCCGCCGCGCTCGCGATCGCCACTGAGCCGATGGTGGCGACCCGCAGCGCCCGGCGTCCCGCCGCGCTCGCGATCGCCACTAGGCTTGCCCGGTGACCGAGAACGCCTACCTCGCCGGACTGCGGCTGGCCGGCAAGAAGGTCGTCGTGGTCGGCGGCGGCTCGGTCGCCCAACGCCGGCTGCCCCTGCTGATCGCCAGCGGCGCGGACGTCCACGTCATCTCCCGCAGCGCCACCAGGTCGGTCGAGGCGATGACCGGAATCACGTTGTCCCTGCGCGAATACCGCGACGGTGACCTCGACGGGGCCTGGTACGCGATCGCCGCCACCAACGACCCGGAAGTGAACGCGGCCGTCGTCGCCGAGGCCGAACGCCGCCACCTGTTCTGCGTCCGCGCCGACATCGCCGTGGAGGGGACCGCGGTGACCCCGGCGTCCTTCCGTTATGAGGGGTTATCGGTGGGGGTGTTGGCCGGCGGCGAGCACCGCCGCTCCGCGGCAATCCGCTCGGCCATCCGGGAGGCGTTGCAGACCGGGGTCATCACCGTGGACAGCGCGGTGAGCTCCGACGTCGTGCGCGGCGGGGTGGCGCTCGTCGGCGGCGGCCCCGGCGACCCCGAACTGATCACCGTGCGCGGGCGGCGCCTGCTGGCCCACGCCGACGTCGTGGTCGCCGACCGGCTCGCGCCGCCGGAGCTGCTGGCCGAGCTGCCGCCGCACGTGGAGGTGATCGACGCGGCCAAGATCCCCTACGGGCGGGCGATGGCCCAGGACGCGATCAACGACGTCATGATCGAGCGGGCCCGGTCCGGAAAGTTCGTCGTCCGGCTCAAGGGTGGGGACCCGTTCGTCTTCGCCCGCGGCTACGAGGAAGTGCAGGCGTGCGTGGACGCCGGGATCCCGGTGATCGTGGTCCCGGGTGTGACAAGTGCCATAGGAGTGCCCGCCCTGGCGGGTGTTCCGGTGACGCATCGGGCGATAAATCACGAATTCGTCGTGGTCAGCGGTCATCTGGCGCCCGATCACCCCGAATCGTTAGTGAATTGGAATGCGCTGGCCGCATTGTCGGGCACCATCGTTTTGCTGATGGCCGTCGAACGCATCGAGCTTTTCGCCGACGCGCTGATAAAAGGCGGTCGAACTGCGGATACGCCGGTGTTGGTGGTCCAGCACGGCACGACGGCCGAACAGCAGACTTTGCGGGCCACCCTCGCCGACACGCCCGAAAAGATCCGCGCCGAGGGCATCCGACCTCCCGCGATCATCGTGATCGGTCCGGTGGCGGCCTTCGGGCTTTAAACGGATCTTAAGATTACTGTAAGGTAACCCTTTATGACGGCCCTCAACGACAGTGAGCGCGCGGTGCGGAAATTCGCGTCCGCGCGCCCCGATCGTCCGGCCCCGGTGCGCGCCGAGCGCCCGGCGGAGACCGCCTCCACGCGCCTCAGCAAGTACTACCCGGCCTGGCTGCCCTCGCGTCGCTTCATCGCGGCCGTGATCGCCATCGGCGGTATGCAGTTGCTGGCGACCATGGACAGCACCGTCGCCATCGTGGCGCTGCCGAGGATCCAGAACGAGCTGAGCCTCTCGGACGCCGGCCGCAGCTGGGTGATCACCGCGTATGTGCTCACCTTCGGCGGCCTGATGCTGTTGGGCGGCCGGCTGGGCGACACCATCGGACGCAAGCGCACCTTCATCGTCGGCGTCGCGCTGTTCACCATTTCCTCGGTGCTGTGCGCGGTCGCCTGGGACGAGGCCACGATGGTCATCGCGCGGCTCTCCCAGGGCGTCGGGTCGGCCATCGCCTCGCCGACGGGCTTGGCGCTGGTGGCGACCACGTTCCCCAAGGGCCCGGCCCGTAACTTCGCGACGGCGGTGTTCGCCGCGATGACGGCCATCGGTTCGGTGATGGGCCTGGTGGTCGGCGGAGCGCTGACCGAGGTGTCCTGGCGGCTGGCCTTCCTGGTGAACGTGCCGATCGGGCTGGTGATGATCTACCTGGCCCGCACCGCGCTGCGCGAGACCAACCGCGAGCGGATGAAGCTCGACGCCACCGGCGCCATGCTCGCCACCCTGGCGTGCACCGCCGCCGTCTACGCCTTCTCGATGGGGCCGGAGAAGGGCTGGGTGTCGATCACCACCATCGCCTCGGGTGTCGTCGCGCTGGCCGCCGCGCTGGCCTTCGTCATCGTGGAGCGCACGGCCGAAAACCCCGTCGTCCCATTCAGTCTCTTCCGCGACCGCAACCGGCTGGTCACCTTCGCCGCGATCTTCCTGGCCGGCGGGCTGATGTTCAGCCTGACCGTCTGCATCGGCCTGTACGTGCAGGACATCCTGGGCTACAGCGCGCTGCGCGCGGGCGTCGGCTTCATTCCGTTCGTCATCGCGATGGGGATCGGCCTGGGCGTCTCCTCCCAGCTGGTGTCGCGGTTCTCGCCGCGGGTGCTGACCATCGGCGGTGGCGTGCTGCTGTTCTGGGCGATGCTCTACGGCTGGGCCTTCATGCACCGCGGCGTGCCCTATTTCCCCAACCTGGTGTTGCCGATCATCGTCGGCGGTATTGGCATCGGCATCTGCGTCGTCCCGCTGACGCTGTCGGCCATCGCGGGGGTGGGTTTCGATCAGATCGGCCCGGTGTCGGCGATCGCGTTGATGCTGCAGAGCCTCGGCGGACCGCTGGTGCTGGCCGTCATCCAGGCCGTGATCACGTCGCGCACGCTGTACCTGGGCGGCACCACCGGCCCGGTGAAGATCATGAACGACCTCCAGTTGCACGCGCTCGATCAGGGCTATACCTACGGCCTGCTGTGGGTGGCCGGCGTGGCCGTCATCGTCGGCGGTGCGGCCCTGTTGATCGGCTACACGCCGGAGCAGGTGGCCCACGCGCAAGAGGTCAAGGAAGCGATCGACGCCGGCGAGCTGTAGGTCTCGGCCGCCGACCGTCACGCCAGAGTGGCGTCGGCATGCCAGCGTTGCGCTGGCGTGACGCTCGTCGCAGGAACCCGCCACGTTAGGCCGATGGCGGTGACCCGTCCCCCGCAAGCGGGAGGTACCCCCAGCGCCCGGCTCCGCGGGAGGTACCCCCAGCGCCCGGTCCCCCGCAAGCGGGCGGTACCCCCACCGCCGCGCATGCGATCACCGCTAGGCTGGCCCGCTGTGATCACCCGGATGTCCGAGTTGTTCTTGCGCACATTGCGCGACGACCCCGCCGACGCGGAAGTGCCCAGCCACAAACTGCTGATCCGGGCCGGTTACGTCCGGCCCGTCGCGCCCGGGTTGTACAGCTGGCTGCCGCTCGGCCTGCGGGTGCTGCGCAGGATCGAAAGCATCGTCCGCGAGGAGATGAACGCCATCGGCGGGCAGGAGATCCTGTTCCCCGCCCTGCTGCCCCGCGCGCCCTACGAGACCACGAACCGGTGGACCGAATACGGCGACGGCGTGTTCCGGGTCAAGGACCGTCGCGGCAACGACTACCTGCTGGGGCCGACGCACGAGGAACTGTTCACCCTGACCGTCAAAGGCGAATACAGCTCCTACAAAGACTTTCCGGTGCTGCTCTATCAGATCCAGAACAAGTACCGCGACGAGGCGCGGCCCCGGGCGGGCATCCTGCGGGTGCGCGAGTTCGTGATGAAGGACTCCTACTCCTTCGACATCGACGACGCCGGGCTCAAGGCCGCCTATCACGCGCACCGGGAGGCGTATCAGCGCATCTTCAATCGGCTCCAGGTGCGCTACGTGATCGTCTCCGCGGTGTCGGGGGCGATGGGTGGCAGCGCCTCCGAGGAGTTTTTGGCCGAAAGTCCGGTCGGTGAAGACACTTTCGTGCGCTGCCTGGAGTCCGGGTATGCGGCCAACGTCGAGGCCGTCGTCACCGCCCGCCCGGAGGCCCGGCCCATCGAGGGGCTGCCCGAGGCCGTGGTCCACGACACCGGCGACACCCCGACCATCGCCACGCTGGTCGAGTGGGCCAACACGGCCGACCTCGGCCGCACCGTCACCGCCGCCGACACCCTGAAGAACGTTTTGCTCAAGGTGCGCCAGCCCGGCGGGGATCCGGAGCTGCTGGCCATCGGGTTGCCCGGCGACCGCGAGGTCGACGACAAGAGGCTGGGCGCGGCGCTGGATCCGGCCGAGTACGCGTTGCTCGACGACGCCGACTTCGCCAAGTACCCGTTCCTGGTGAAGGGCTATATCGGTCCTAAGGCGTTGCGCGACAACGGCGTTCGCTATCTCGTCGACCCGCGGGTGGTGGACGGCACCAGCTGGATCACCGGGGCGGACGAGAAGGGCCGCCACGTCGTCGGCCTGGTGGCCGGCCGGGATTTCACCGCCGACGGCACCATCGAGGCCGCCGAGGTGCGCGACGGCGATCCGTCGCCCGACGGCGCCGGCCCGCTGGTGTCGGCGCGGGGCATCGAGGTCGCGCACATCTTCCAGCTCGGCCGCAAATACACCGACGCGTTCACCGCCGACGTGCTCGGTGAGGACGGCAAGCCGGTGCGGCTGACCATGGGCTCCTACGGGCTCGGGGTGTCGCGCATGGTGGCCGTCATCGCCGAGCAGCACCACGACGAGCTGGGCCTGCGCTGGCCGGCGTCGGTCGCGCCGTTCGACGTGCACCTGGTGATCGCCAACAAGGACGCGGACGCCCGCACCGGGGCGACCGCGCTGGCCGCCGACCTGGACGGGCTGGGCGTCGAGGTGCTGCTCGACGACCGGCAGGCCTCGCCGGGGGTCAAGTTCAAGGACGCCGAGTTGCTGGGCGTGCCCTGGATCCTGGTGGTGGGCCGCGGCTGGGGCAACGGCGTGGTCGAGCTGCGCGACCGCTTCAGCGGCGAGACGCGTGAGCTGGCCACCGGGCCGTCGCTGGCCGCCGACGTCGCGGCCGCGCTGACCGGGTAGCGCTCCAAACCCCTTGCGGCGCTAGTCGTTTCCGCCCGGGAAGCTCGTCGTGATGGGCCAGGCGCCCAGCACGCGGTTCCAGCGGGCGGCCATCACGGCGCTCTGCGTCAGCGCCGTCGCGGCGAACGCGCGGTCGTCGGCCGTCTCGGCGTGCTCGATCACCACCCGCCAGGCCGACGCGCAGTCGTTCTCCATCCGGGCGGCCAGGCGCGCCGCGTCCGCGGCGCTGCCGATCAGCATCGGCAGCTGGTAGCCGGGGGCGGCGACCGGGGCGTTGACCTTGCGGGCGGTCAGCATCGCGATCACGTCGTCGCGGCGCTGGCGGTGCTGCAACAGGGCCTCCACCACCATGCCGTTCACGCTGGGCGGCGACAGTGCCGAGACCATGCCGTAGCCGTAGATCGTCGAGTGTTCGATGGCCAGCGCGTCGCACAACGCCGCGTTGTCGGCGTCCTTGCCGGAGCTCATATCGACGGACCCCCGGGCACCAGGGCGACCGTGTACGACGCCGTGCACGACGCGATGATCGACGCGAGCAGCCCCGCGCGGTAGCCGGATTCGCCCGCCACCAGGCGGCTGGCGCTGTCCGCCGAGGCGCGCAACGCGTTGATCACGTCGGACACCGGCGGCGGGGGCGGCGGCGGGCCCGCCGGTTCGGCGGCGCTCGGGCTCGGGGTGGCGGTCTCGCTGGTCGACGAGCTGGTGATCTTGCCGGCGGCCCGCGAGATCTCCGTGGACAGGGCGCGGGCGTGCGCGGCGCGCTGGCTGGCGACCACCGTCAGCGCGGCGGCGATCTGCGGCGGATTGCCGACGGCCGCCGCGGCGGCGCCGGCCAGCGCGCTGTCCTTGCGGGCCTGATCCAACGGGCCCAGCAACTCTTCGACGGCCGGGGGCTTGGGCGGGGACTCGCCGCAGGCGGAGGTGACCACCCCGAGCGCAGCCAGAGCCGCGCCGCCGGCGAGCACACCCCGCCGGTTGACGACGGGAACTGCGCTAGACACAAACACATCCTGCCATCGGTGCGGCGGTGGGTACGAAGCCAGGACGCGATCCGGCCGTCAGACGCGAATCCTGGCGTATCGTTGATAGCTGGCTCTCGCGGAACGGCAGCCCTCGCGTTCCGCCGGGACACTGGAGCCGCCCGCAAGCCAGCGGGGCGGCGACGCCCTCCAGCTGACCGGACAACTCAAGATGAGGAGCTCGCCGTGACCACCGGGCTACCTTCGCAGACGCAGGTGATCGAGCTACTCGGTGGAGAGTTCGCGCGCGCGGGATATGAGATCGAAGACGTGGTCATCGACGCCCGCACGCGCCCGCCGCGGATCATGGTCGTCGCCGACGGTGACAAAGCCCTTGACCTGGACACCATCGCGGACCTGTCACGCTCCGCGTCGACTTTGCTGGACGGCCTCGACGGCATCCGGGACCGCTACGTGCTCGAGGTGAGTTCCCCGGGCGTGGAACGCCCGCTGACCAGCGAAAAGCACTTTCGCCGCGCCCATGGCCGCAAGGTGGACGTCGACCTGGCGGACGGTTCCCGCCTGACCGGCCGGGTCGGGGAGACCCGCGACCACGCCGTCACGCTCGTGGTTCGCCAGGGCCGCGACTACACGGTGCGCGAGATTCCGCTCGCCGACATCGCCAAAGCCGTTGTCCAGGTGGAGTTTTCGCCGCCGGCCCAAGCGGAGTTGGAGCTGGCGGGCCGGGCCGACAGGACGGAGGAGCGGCGCTGATGAATATCGACATGGCCGCGCTGCACGCCATCGAGGTGGATCGGGGCATCTCGGTCAACGAGCTGCTCGAGACGATCAAATCGGCGCTGCTCACCGCCTACCGGCACACCGAGGGCCACCAGAACGACGCGCGCATCGAGATCGACCGCAAGACCGGTGTGGTGCGCGTCGTCGCCCGCGAGACCGACGACGACGGCAATGTGATCAGCGAATGGGACGACACCCCCGAGGGTTTCGGCCGCATCGCCGCGACGACCGCGCGCCAGGTCATGCTGCAGCGGTTTCGGGACGCCGAAAACGAGCGCACCTACGGCGAGTTCTCGACCCGCGAGGGCGAGATCGTCGCGGGCGTCATCCAGCGCGACAGCCGCGCCAACGCCCGCGGACTGGTCGTGGTCCGGATGGGCACCGAGACCAAGGCGTCCGAGGGCGTCATCCCGGCCGCCGAACAGGTGCCCGGCGAAAGCTACGAGCACGGCAACCGGGTGCGTTGCTACGTGATCGGGGTGACCCGCGGATCGCGCGAGCCGCTGATCACGCTGTCGCGGACGCACCCCAACCTGGTACGCAAGTTGTTCTCCCTGGAGGTCCCCGAGATCGCCGACGGTTCGGTCGAGATCGTGGCGGTGGCCCGCGAGGCCGGCCATCGCTCCAAGATCGCGGTGAAGTCCAACGTCTCCGGCCTGAACGCGAAAGGGGCCTGCATCGGCCCGATGGGCCAGCGGGTCCGCAACGTGATGAGCGAGCTCTCGGGGGAGAAGATCGACATCATCGACTACGACGAAGACCCGTCCCGCTTCGTCGCCAACGCGTTGTCGCCGGCCAAGGTGGTGTCCGTGTCGATCATCGACCAGAACGCCCGGGCCGCCCGCGTGGTGGTGCCCGATTTCCAGCTTTCCCTGGCCATCGGCAAGGAGGGCCAGAACGCGCGGTTGGCGGCCCGGCTCACCGGGTGGCGCATCGACATCCGCGGCGATACGCCGGGTGCATCCGACGCGCATTCGCAGGCCCACCCCGAGCGCGGCGCGACCCATCCGGTGGCGCACGACCGCTAGCGCGGCAACCCGACCGAACGGCCGCGCGGCGGGGGAGAGCGGCCCGCACCCTCGGGCGGTTCTGACCATCGGGTAAGTGACGCTAGACTGAGCCGTGATCCAGCGCGAACCTTCGGCACCCGAAACCAGGGCGCACAAATGTGTGGACGGACCAGTCCGCACGTGCGTCGGGTGCCGGAAGCGAGGGTTGGCCGTCGAACTGCTTCGCGTAGCGGCTGTGTCGGACGGGAACGGCGGATATGCCGTGATCGTCGACACCAGGAGTAGCCTGCCGGGGCGGGGTGCGTGGCTGCACCCCGAACCGCAGTGCGTGCAACAGGCGATTCGGCGGCGGGCTTTCACCAGAGCGCTGCGCATCGCCGGTTCCCCGGACGTGTCCGCGGTGGTCGAGCACCTAGAGTCACTAGGCGCACCCGATCCTCTCGGCACCAACAGAAGAGGCAGCAAAGAACATGAGCACACCGTGAAGTCCCGATGACCATGTGTCATAGCTAAACCGAGGCGCGGCCCCACGACTGTCGCCTCATAGACAGGAGATGTAGTGGCAGGTAAGGCCCGCGTACACGAGTTGGCTAAGGAACTCGGTGTCACCAGCAAGGAAGTCCTCGCCCGACTGAATGAACAGGGCGAATTCGTAAAATCCGCATCGTCGACGGTGGAGGCCCCCGTCGCTCGCCGGCTGCGCGAATCCTTCGGCGGCGGCAAGGCCGCCCCGGAGAAGACCGCGGCCAAGGCGGCCAAGGCGCCCGCCAAGGGCCCGGACAAATCGCTCGACCAGGCGCTCGACAAGGCCATCGGTAACGGCGAGGCGACCGCCGCGCCCGCCGCGACGGCGACCGCCACCGCGCCGCCGTCCGGATCGACGGAAGCGCCCGCGCGCCCCGGCCCGGTCCCCGGACGCGGGATCGGCCGGTCGACGGGCTGGGCGGAAGAGAACGGGTTGTTGCCGACCCGGCGGGCCCGGCGGTCGTGACGGCGGCGGCGGCAACTACCGCGGCGGCGGTGGAGTCGGGGCCCCGCCCGGTGGCGGCGGCGGTGCGGGCGGTTTCCGCGGTCGCCCCGGCGGCGGTGGCGGCGGTGGCCGTCCCGGTCAGCGCGGCGGCGCGGCCGGCGCGTTCGGCCGTCCCGGTGGTGCGCCCCGGCGCGGGCGCAAGTCCAAGCGGGCGAAACGCGCCGAGTACGAGAACATGCAGGCGCCGGTTGTCGGCGGCGTGCGGTTGCCGCACGGCAACGGCGAGACCATCCGGCTGGCCCGCGGCGCGTCGCTGTCGGACTTCGCCGACAAGATCAACGCCAACCCGGCCTCGCTGGTGCAGGCCCTGTTCAACCTCGGCGAGATGGTGACGGCCACCCAGTCGGTCGGCGACGAGACGCTCGAGCTGCTGGGCAGCGAGATGAACTACGTCGTCCAGGTCGTCAGCCCGGAGGACGAGGACCGCGAGCTGCTGGAATCCTTCGACCTCACCTATGGCGAGGACGAGGGCACCGAGGAAGACCTGCAGACCCGGCCGCCGGTGGTGACCGTCATGGGTCACGTCGACCACGGTAAGACCCGGCTGCTGGACACCATCCGGAACGCCAGCGTGCGCGAGGCCGAGGCGGGTGGCATCACCCAGCACATCGGCGCCTACCAGGTGTCGGTCGAGCTCGACGGCGAAGAGCGGCCGATCACCTTCATCGACACCCCGGGTCACGAGGCGTTCACCGCCATGCGTGCCCGCGGCGCGAAGGCCACCGACATCGCGATCCTGGTGGTCGCCGCCGACGACGGCGTCATGCCGCAGACGGTGGAGGCCATCAACCACGCGCAGGCGGCCGACGTGCCGATCGTGGTGGCCGTCAACAAGATCGACAAGGAGGGCGCCGACCCGGCCAAGATCCGCGGCCAGCTCACCGAATACGGTTTGGTGGCAGAGGATTTCGGTGGCGACACGATGTTCGTCGACATCTCCGCCAAGGAGGGCACCAACATCTCCGCGCTCGAAGAGGCGGTGTTGCTGACCGCCGACGCCGCCCTGGACCTGCGGGCCAACCCCGACATGGAGGCCCAGGGTGTGGCGATCGAGGCGCACCTGGACCGCGGTCGCGGCCCGGTGGCCACCGTGCTGGTGCAGCGCGGCACGCTGCGCGTCGGTGACTCCGTGGTGGCCGGCGACGCGTACGGCCGCGTCCGCCGCATGGTCGACGAGCACGGCGAAGACGTCGAGGAGGCGCTGCCGTCGCGGCCGGTGCAGGTCATCGGCTTCACCTCGGTGCCCGGCGCCGGCGACAACTTCCTGGTCGTCGACGAGGACCGCATCGCCCGCCAGATCGCCGACCGGCGCAGCGCCCGCAAGCGCAACGCGCTGGCGGCCCGGTCCCGCAAGCGGATCAGCCTGGAGGACCTGGACTCGGCGCTGAAGGAAACCAGCCAGCTGAACCTGATCCTCAAGGGCGACAACGCCGGTACGGTCGAGGCGCTCGAGGAGGCCCTGATGGGCATCCAGGTCGACGACGAGGTGGAGCTGCGCGTCATCGACCGCGGTGTCGGTGGCATCACCGAAACCAACGTCAACCTGGCGTCGGCGTCGGACGCGGTGATCATCGGCTTCAACGTGCGCGCCGAGGGCAAGGCGACGGAGCTGGCCAACCGCGAGGGCGTCGAGATCCGCTACTACTCGGTGATCTACCAGGCGATCGACGACATCGAGAAGGCCCTGCGCGGCATGCTCAAGCCCATCTACGAGGAGAGCCAGCTGGGGCGCGCCGAGATCCGCGCGATCTTCCGGTCCTCGAAGGTCGGCATCATCGCCGGCTGCATGATCAGCTCGGGTGTGGTGCGCCGCAATGCGAAGGCCCGGCTGCTGCGGGACAACATCGTGGTCGCCGACAACCTGACGATCACCTCGCTGCGGCGGGAGAAGGACGACGTGACCGAGGTCCGCGAGGGCTTCGAGTGCGGCATGACGCTGGGCTACTCCGACATCAAGGAAGGCGACATCATCGAGTCCTACGAGCTCGTCGAGAAGGAGCGCTCCTGATGGGCGGTCGGCATGCCTGACCCCGCCCGGGCGCGCCGTCTGGCCAAACGCATCAACACGATCGTCGCCTCGGCGATCGAATTCGAGATCAAGGATCCCGGGCTGGACGGGGTGACCATCGTCGACACGAAGGTCACCGCGGACCTGCACGATGCGACGGTGTTCTACACCGTGATGGGTCGCACCCTGGACGACGAGCCGGACCACGCCGCCGCGTCGGCTGCGCTGGAACGCGCCAAGGGTGCGCTGCGCACGATGGTGGGGGCGGGCACCGGTGTGCGCTTCACGCCCACGCTGACCTTCACCCGCGACACCACGCTGGACACCGTGCAGCGGATGGACGAGCTGCTGGCGCGCGCCCGCGCGGCGGACGCCGACCTGGCGCGGGTTCGCTCGGGGGCCAAGCCGGCCGGGGAGGCCGACCCATACCGCGACAGCGGGCCAAGCGAGGTGTATAAGGACAACGGTGACGACGACCGACGCGAAGACTGAGCTGTCCCGCGCCGCGGGAGCCGGGGCACGCGTCGACGCCCACGGCGCGGTCGAATTGCTCTCCGGCGCCGAGACCGTCGCGGTGGTCGCCCACGTGCACCCCGACGCCGACACCATCGGCGCGGGTTTGGCCCTGGCTTTGGTCCTGGACAAGTGCGGCAAGAGCGTCGAGGTCGGTTTCGCCGAGCCCGCGCTGCTGCCCGACTCCCTGGCGTCCCTGCCCGGGTGTCCGCTGCTGGTCGGCGCGGAGGCGATGCGGCGCGACGTGGATCTGGTTGTCACCGTTGACGTTCCGAGCGTCAAGCGGTTGGGCGCGCTGAGCGATCTGGCCGGCCCCGGCCGCGAGGTGCTGGTGATCGACCACCACGCCACCAACCAACTGTTCGGCACCGCCAACTTCGTTGACGTGTCGGCTGATTCGACCACGATGATGATCGCCGACATCCTCGACGCGTGGGACAAGCCGATCGACCCGGACGTGGCGCACTGCATCTACGCCGGCCTGACGACCGACACCGGATCCTTCCGCTGGGCCAGCGCCCGCGCGCTTCGGCTGGCGGCCCGGCTGGTGGATACCGGCGTCGACAACGCGGAGATCAGCCGAACGCTGATGGACAGCCACCCGTTCACCTGGCTGCCGCTGCTGTCCCGCGTGCTGGGCTCGGCGCACCTGCTGCCCGACGCGGTCGGCGGCCGCGGCCTGGTGTATGCCGTTGTGGGGCACCAGGATTGGGCCACCTCGCGGGCCGAGGAAGTGGAAAGCATCGTCGACATCGTGCGCACCACGCAGCAGGCCGAGGTGGCCGCGGTGTTCAAGGAAGTCGACCCGCAACAGTGGTCGGTGTCGATGCGTGCCAAGGCCGACGTGGACCTGGCGGCGGTCGCGTCCGCCTTCGGCGGCGGCGGCCACCGGCTGGCCGCCGGCTACTCGACGAGCGGCCCGATCGACGACGCGGTGGCGTCGCTGCTCGGCGCTCTGGGCTGATTGCCCGACTCCTCCGCACCTCGCTCCGCGAGCTGCTGCGTCGGCGCGCTGGGCTGATTGCCCTGGGCTAGAACGCCCAGCTGCCCGAGCGCTGCAGCACGAACCCGTGGTCCCCACTGGTGGTGTCGAGGCAGGCGACCAGGTTGTCGGCCCCGACGGCGCACGTGACGTTCAGGTGGGTCAACTTCTGACCGGCGCCGAGCAACTTGCCGCCGGGTGCCAGCGCGGTTGGGTTGCCGTCGCAACCGCCGAAGGACATGCGGCTCAGCTGGTAGCCGGGTCCCTTGAAGTCGGCGGAGCCCACCAGGCAATCGCCCGGGTGCGGGCGCCCGCCGAGGACCGGGACGTCGTCGATGCCGGGCATGTCGCCCTTGCACTTGATGTCCTGCGACGGCTGCGGCGCCGGCGCCGGCCCGCCATAGAAGTCGCAGGCCAGGGCGTACGGGGTGGAGAAGCTGATCCGGGGCGGGGTGTCCGGCCCGGAGCTGGTCACGTAGCCGTCCGCCGGGACCGGGGCGAAACCGTCCAGGCTGGGAAAGCCCGGCGGTGGCAGCGCGGCCGCGCGGGGCAACGCCGGCCCCACGGCCGCGAACGCGAACGCCAGAGCGCCCACCAGGACCCTCACGGTGACGTCGACGACCGCACGCATCAGCTGATCGTATGGGTTGCCATCAGTTCGCCCATAAACCAGCGGCGATAAAAACCGACCCGAGGGCCGTGACCAGGCCTAATGCCGGCCACTTCCACATCCCGGGGCGCCGGCGAGCGCCCGCGACCAGCGCCCCGACGCATGACACCACCAGCCCCACGGCGATCCCGGCGACGATGACGACCGTCCCGGCGAAGGTGCGGTGGACGAAGTGGGTGACGCCGGGGCTGTCGCAGTTATCGCTGCATATCGGCAGCATCAACCACATCGAGGACAACAATGCCAAGGCGAATGCCCCGGCACTGACAACCAGCTGCACGACGAAGAACAGCACGGTCGCGACGGTGTCCGCGGTCGCTCGTCCGCGCCGCTGGGTCGGCGGGAATTGCGTCATCGGTTCGGCCGGTCAACGCACCTGGGCCCGGCCGCGCTGCAGCACCGCCTCGCGGTTGGCCGCGATGTCATCTCCGCTGGTCCGGAACTGGCGGGCGGCCATCGCCTCGAGCCACAGCCCGCCGCTCGTCTGCGCGTCGTCGATCCGGTGATAGGACGACAACAGCGCGCGCACCGCGTCCTGGTTGTTGCCGACGATGGAGGCGGCCACCTGGCGGGCCGTGCTCAACAGCGCCTCGTGCGCCACCACCTCGGTCACCAGCCCGGCGCGCAGCGCGTCGGCGGCGGACAGGTAGTCCCCGGTCATGCTCATCCGGCGGGCCAGGCCGACGCCCACCTTCTGGGGCAGCCGCACGCTGAGCCCCCACGTGGGCAACAGGCCGACGCGGGCGTGCGTGTCGGCGAATCGGGCGTTCTCCGAGGCGATCAGGATGTCGCAGTAGAGCGCCAGCTCCAGGCCGCCGGTGACCGCGGCGCCGTTGATCGCACCGATCACCGGCTTGCTCAGCGGTGGCCACCGCGGGGAGATGTCCGGCAGCGCCGAGGACCCGCCCAGCTCCTTGAGATCCAGTCCCGCGCAGAACACGGGATCTGTGCCGGTGACGATGACGACGTCGACGTCGTCATCGGTTTCCGCGTCGGCCAGGGCCCCGAAGAACCGGTCCCGCAGCGCCGAAGACAGCGCGTTGCGGGCCTGCGGCCGGTTCAGGGTCAGCGTGCGCACCCGCTCGTCGGTTTCGATCAGCAGGATGTCATCGGTCATGCGTTCACCGTAGAGGGTGGCTCGCGGCGCCTATCGTGGATCCCATGTGCAGGAACATCACCGAGCTGCGCGGGCTGGATCCGGCGGCCACCGCGGAGGAGATCGCGGCCGCCGCGCGCCAATACGTGCGCAAGGTCAGCGGGATCACCCGGCCGACCGCGGCAAACGCCTTAGCCTTCGAGGCCGCCGTCGCCGAGGTCACCGAGACGACGACGCGGTTGTTGGCGGCGCTGCCCCCGCGGCGCCAGCCGCCGAAGACCGTTCCGCCGCTGCGCCGGCCGGAGGTTATCGCCCGGCTGGCCGGGGCGCAATGACCCGAACGGCCACCACCGGAACCACGACGCCCGCGCTCAAGGAGTGGAGCGCCGTCGTGCACGCCCTGCTGGACGGTCGCCAGAAGGTGCTGCTGCGCAAGGGCGGAATCGGGGAGAAGCGCTTCGAGCTGGCCGCCAGCGAGTTCCTGCTGTTCCCGACGGTCGCGCACAGCCACTTCGAGCGGGTGCGGCCCGAGCATCGCGACCTGCTGGAGGCGGCCGCCGCCGACAGCACCGAGGATCGTCTCATGGTCAGGGCGGCCGCGAAAGTCGTTGCGGCCGTGGCGGTTAACCGGCCCGACGGCCTTGGCTCGATAGAGGACCTGCACATCTGGACGGCCGAATCGGTGCGCGCCGACCGGCTCGACTTCCGCCCGAAGCACAAGCTCGCCGTGCTGGTGGTGTCCGTTCACCCCTTCGCCGAGCCGGTGACGATCACCCGCACACCCGAGTACGGCGGCTGCAAGAGCTGGGTGGAGCTGCCGGTGCGGCCGCCGCTGGCGCCGCCGGTGTGCGACGCCGCGGCCCTAACCGAGGTCGCCGCCCGCGTCCGCGGAGCCGTTGGCTGACAGGTCCGGCGGGCCGACGGGCAGCAGCAGCCGGGAACGGCCGTAGCGCACGGTGTGGGTGGCCGGCCTGGACTGCCGGCCGGTCAGGATCGGCTCGTCGGTGCCCAGGTTGCGCGCGTAGCGGGGAAACCAGGCACCGGCGATCAGCACGCGGATGCGCGACCCGGCGCGGAAGCGGTGGGCGGTGCCGTCGAGTTCGACCCGGACGGATTTCTTCGAGCTCTTGACGGCGTTGTCCAGCCGCCGGTAGCCCTCGCTGACGTTCTTGGACCGGCCGTTGGCGTCGACCTCGCTCACCCGGACGAACAGGTCGACGTGGGGCGTGTCGGCGCCGTGCACCAGCTCGACGACCGGGCTGCCGTAGACGCACAGGTCGTGGGTGAGGGTGAGGCTGGTGAAGGCCAGCACGTCGTCGCGCGTCGCGAGCCGGCTGTCGTCGCGGTAACCGCCGTCCGGCGACAGCAAGGGGCCGCCCGTGGTGGGCGTCGGGTCGGCGGGGTCGTAGCGGAAGGTCGCCGGCGCCAGCCGCGGCAGGCCCGTCGGCGCCGTCTCGCCCAGGTGGCCGCCGGGCCGCAGGTAAAGCGCGCGCTCGGTGGTGGCGGGCGGCCAGTCGGCGACGTTGCGCCAACCCTGGCCGGTGACACAGACATGCACCCGGCTCGGGCGCCGGGCGGGTGCCCCGCCCAGGTGGGTGCCCAACCAATCGAGCGTCTCCCGCGCGCCGGTGCTCAGCCCGCTGGTGAGCATCTGGGTGTGGGTCCACGGGCCCATGGTGAGCGCGACGTCCACGCCGCGGGCCCGCAGCCGGCGGTACTGCTGCAGCGTCTGCCGCACGAAGATGTCCTGCCAGCCGCTGATCAGCAGCACCGGCACGTCGACGCGGTCCAGCGCGTCGCCGCAGCGCAGCGCGTCCCAGAACGGATCGTCGCGGTCGGTGTGCTCGAGCCACGACTCGAACCACGGCGCGCCCGCCCCGAGCAGCGCCCGGGCCGACTCGCCCACCGGCAGCCCGAGGGCCGCCCGCGCCACGTCGCGCCGGACGCGCAGCTGGCGCAGCGCCGACCGGGCGCGCACCGGGTCCTCCTGGTGGGCAACCATGTCGCTCCAGCCCAGGAAGTCGTTGATGGCGAACGAGCCGGTGCCCCAAGTGGATTCGTTGAAGTCGTGCGGACCCACGGTGATGACGGCCGCGGCCAGCTCCGGCGGTGGATCGGTCAGCAGCGCCCACTGGGTGTAGCCGAGGTACGACAGCCCGATGGTGGCGAAGCGCCCGGTGAACCAGGTCTGCTCGCGGAGCCAGGCCGCGGTGTCGGCGCCGTCGGCGACCTCGTTGGCCATCGGCTCGAATTCCCCGCCCGATCCGAACGTGCCGCGCACGCTCTGCAGCACCACGTGGTAGCCGCGCGCCGCGTACAGCGCGCCGTACACCAGGGAGAACGGGAAGGCGCGTCCGTAGGGCCCGCGGACCAGCAGGGTGCCGGCGGGCGACGCGGTGTTCGGCGCGTAGTGGTCGGCCACCAGGTCGATCCCGTCGCGCATGGGCACCCGGAGGCGTTGCACGGTGTAGTCGGTCGTGGCGGGCGGCAGGCCCAGCAGCCGGCCGAGGGCCTTGCCGCCGACGTGGCGCAGGGCGTGCAGCGCGGGCTGGGCGGGTCGCGTCGAGGTGATACTCACGGTGCCCAGGCTAAGGCCCGGCCGGCCGTCAGAACTTGTAGTACGGCGCCAGGTCGTTGGCGCGCTGCAGGTTGGTGGACATGCAGTCCACCTCGGGGTTGGAGTAGACGGTCGAGTAGTAGAGCGCCTGCTGCAGCACGCCGTAGCTGGTCTTGAACACGACCATGCAGGAGTAATACCAGTAGCTGTTGTGATAGGTCGGCTTGAGCACCCAGTACTGGGCGGCGCGGTGGCCGGCGATGGTGGTCTCGACGGCGTCGGGGGGCAGCGTCTCCTCGTAGGTGCGCCAGATGATGGGTTCGACCGCCACCTGATAGTTGCCCGCATCGAAGTGGCAGCGCAGGCCGTCTTCGTGTTCCGGCGGGGTAAACGCCAGCCCGAGCCGCTGCAGCGCATCGAACGGGATGTCCTCGCACGCGTCGAAGGGGCGCGGGTCGGTGGTGGCCACGATCGGGCTCTTCATCGTGGTTTCCATCGGAGCCGCGGTCGAGCGCAGCTCGACCGGCCCGCCGCTCGCCGGGGCGGCGCCGTGCCACCCCACGGTGCCTGCGACGGCCGCTGCGATCAGGGCACCGACCGCCCCGATCAGACGCACCTTGGCGAACACGACACCCCCTGACGGCTCGGCGCTCCTTGCCGGGAGTGTACAAGTCGGGTTGGCACGGTCACAGGGAAACAAGAACACGTTCTAATGCCGCGGGCAAGGCCCCGTCCCGACCGGCCCGCGGTCGCGGGTTATTAGTCTGGTTAATCGTGGCTGGTCAAAATGCGGGGCACGAATCGCCCAACGGGGGGCAACCGACGCTGTGGGCCGTCTCCGACCTGCACACCGGCCACCTGGGCAACAAGCCGGTCACCGAATCGCTGCACCCGTCCTCGCCCGACGACTGGCTGATCGTCGCCGGCGACGTCGCCGAACGCACCGACGAGATCCGGTGGGCCCTTGACCTGCTGCGCCGGCGATTCGCCAAGGTCATCTGGGTGCCCGGCAACCACGAGTTGTGGACCACGACGCGGGACCCGGTGCAGATCTTCGGCAAGGCCCGCTACGACTACCTCGTCCACATGTGCGACGAGATGGGCGTCGTCACGCCCGAGCATCCGTTCCCGGTGTGGACCGAGCGGGGCGGCCCGGCGACGATCGTGCCGATGTTCTTGCTCTACGACTACAGCTTCTTGCCCGAGGGGGCGACCAGCAAAGCCGAGGGCCTGACCATCGCGCGGGAGCGCAACGTGGTGGCCACCGACGAATTCCTGCTCTCGTCGGAGCCCTATCCGACCCGGGAGGCCTGGTGCCGGGAGCGGCTCGCCAGCACGCGGGCCCGGCTCGAGCAACTCGACTGGATGACGCCGACCGTCCTGGTCAACCATTTCCCGCTGGTCCGCGAGCCCTGCGACGCGCTGTTCTACCCGGAGTTCTCGCTGTGGTGCGGAACCACCAAGACCGCCGACTGGCACACCCGCTACAACGCCGTCTGCTCGGTCTACGGCCACCTGCACATCCCGCGCACCACCTGGTACGACGACGTGCGCTTCGAGGAGGTGTCGGTGGGCTACCCGCGCGAGTGGCGGCGCCGCAAGCCGCACAGCTGGCTGCGCCAGGTGCTGCCCGACCCGCAATACGCGCCGGGTTACCTCAACGACTTCGGCGGCCACTTCGAGATCACTCCCGAGATGCGGCAGCAGGCTGCGCAGTTCCGGGAACGGTTGCGGCAGCGGCAATCCCGATGACCGAGGAAAAGCTGGTCTCCTCGGTGCTCCCGGACGTGGACGAATTGGCTTATTCCGAGCTGTATTCCGATCCGCCCGACCTGGCCCCGCTGCCCGAAGAGGAGCCGCTGATCGCCAGGTCGGTCGCCAAGCGGCGCAGCGAGTTCATCACCGTCAGGCACTGCGCGCGCGTCGCGATGGGCGAGCTCGGCCTGCCGCCGGTGCCGATCCTCAAGGGCGAGAAGGGCGAACCGTGCTGGCCCGACGGAGTGGTGGGCAGCCTGACCCATTGCACCGGCTACCGCGGTGCGGTCGTGGGCCGCACCGAAGCGGTGCGCTCGGTGGGCATCGACGCCGAACCGCACGACGTGTTGCCCGACGGCGTGCTGAACGCGATCAGCCTGGCGGAGGAGCGCCACGAGCTGGCGTCGTTGCCCGTAGGCCTACATTGGGACCGAATCCTGTTCTGCGCCAAGGAGGCAACGTACAAGGCCTGGTTCCCGTTGACCAAGCGCTGGCTGGGTTTCGAGGATGCCCACATCGTGTTCGACCTCGACCCGCCCGACGGCGCGACCACCGGGGTGTTCGTGTCCAAGATCCTGATCGACGGCCAGGCCCTCGACGGCGAACCGCTGACCGCGCTGCGGGGCCGGTGGTCGGTCGAGCGCGGACTGGTGCTGACCGCCATCGTGCTATGACCCCGAGCCCGAGCGGTCCGGCGCCCGGTCCTGGGCTGGTCGTCGTTGACAAGCCGGCCGGGATGACCAGTCACGACGTGGTGGGTCGCTGCCGTCGCATCTTCGCCACCCGCCGGGTGGGCCACGCGGGGACGCTGGATCCGATGGCCACCGGCGTGTTGGTGGTCGGCGTCGACCGCGCCACCAAGATCCTGGGCCTGTTGACGGCGTCCTCCAAGTCCTATGCCGCCACCATCCGGCTCGGCCAGACCACGTCCACCGAGGACGCCGAAGGTGAAGTGCTGCACAGTGTTTCGGCCGCGCACCTGACGCGCGAGGCGATCACCGATGCGGTCGCCGCCCTGCGCGGTGACATCGAGCAGGTGCCGTCGGCGGTCAGCGCGATCAAGGTGGCCGGCCGGCGCGCCTACCGGCTGGTGCGCGAGGGACAGGCCGTCGAACTCGAGGCCCGGCCGGTGCGCATCGACCGGTTCGAGGTGTGTGACGTCCGATTCGACGGTCGGTTCGTCGACGTCGACGTGGAGGTCGACTGCTCGTCGGGCACCTACATTCGGGCGCTCGCCCGCGACGTCGGCGCCGCGCTCGGGGTGGGTGGGCACCTGACGGCGTTGCGGCGCACCCGGGTCGGCCGTTTCACCCTGGAGCGGGCCCGCACGCTCGACGAGCTGGCCGAGGCGCCCGGGCTGTCCCTGACGCTGGACGAGGCGTGCTTGCTGATCTTCCCGCGGCGCGACCTGACCGCCGAGGAGGCCGAGGCGGCGGCCAACGGCCGGCCGCTCGCGCCTGCGGGCGTCGCCGGGGTCTACGCCGCCTGCGACGCCGACGGCAAGGTGATTGCGCTGCTGCGCGACGAGGGTGCGAAGACCAAATCGGTGGTGGTGATCCGCCCGGCGACGCTCGAGGAATAGGCTGACCGGAAGTCGCGGCCTGTGGAAAGGGACAAAGATGTCTAACAAGGTTTACGTCGTCGGCGTCGGCATGACGAAATTCGAGAAACCGGGCCGCCGGGAAGGCTGGGACTACCCCGACATGGCGCGCGAGTCCGGCACCAACGCGCTGGCCGACGCGGGGATCGATTACCGCGAGGTGCAGCAGGGCTACGTCGGCTACGTCGCCGGTGATTCCACGTCCGGGCAGCGGGCGCTCTACGAGCTGGGCATGACCGGCATCCCGATCGTCAACGTCAACAACAACTGCTCGACCGGTTCGACCGCGCTGTTCCTGGCGGCGCAGGCCATCCGCGGCGGCATCGTCGACTGCGCCATCGCGCTCGGCTTCGAGAAGATGCAGCCCGGCCCGCTCAGCGGGGGCGCCCAGGACCGCGAGTCGCCGATGGGCCGCCACGTCAAGGCCATGGCCGAGATCGACGAGTTCGCCATGCCCGTCGCGCCGTGGATGTTCGGCGCGGCCGGCCGTGAGCACATGCGCCAATACGGCAGCACCGCAGAGCATTTCGCCAAGATCGGCTACAAGAACCACAAGCACTCGGTCAACAACCCGTTCGCGCAGTTCCAGGAGTCCTACACGCTCGACGACATCCTGGCGGCGCGGATGATCTCCGACCCGCTGACCAAGCTGCAGTGCTCGCCCACCTCCGACGGCTCCGGCGCGGCGATCCTGGCCTCGGAGGGCTTCGTCGATCGCCACGGGCTGGCCGGCCGCGCGGTGGAGATCGTCGGGCAGGCCATGACCACCGACTTCGCCTCCACCTTCGACGGCAGTGCCAAGAACCTGATCGGCTACGACATGAATGTCCAAGCCGCACAACAGGTTTACGAACAATCCGGGCTGGGCCCCGAGGACTTCGGAGTGATCGAGCTGCACGACTGCTTCTCGGCCAACGAGCTGCTGCTGTACGAGGCGCTGGGGCTGTGCAGCCCGGGGGAGGCGCCCAAGCTGATCGACAACGGCGACACCACCTACGGCGGGCGCTGGGTGGTCAACCCCTCGGGCGGTTTGATCTCGAAGGGTCACCCGCTGGGCGCGACCGGGCTGGCGCAGTGCGCCGAGCTGACGTGGCAGCTGCGCGGCACCGCCGACAAGCGTCAGGTCGAGGGCGTCAACGCCGCGCTGCAGCACAACATCGGGCTGGGCGGCGCGGCCGTCGTCACCGCGTATCAGCGCGCCGAGCGCTAAGGGCTAGCCCAATGGCGGCGACCCGCAGCGCCCGGCTTCGCCGCGCTTGCGATCGCCGCTAGCCCACCACCCAGATCGCCCTGGCCGCCGGGCTGCCCAGGTCGACGGTCGTCTCCGCGCCGTCGCCGGCGGAGATGGCCACCGAGATCATCCCGGCGAACTCGCGCCGGGTCAGCACCCGTAGCCGCGAGTCCAGGTTGATCCCGACGTCGGCGAAGTAGCGCAGCATCTGCGGGTCGGCGTCGGAGATGCGGGCGACCGTCCCGGCGTCCCCCTCGTCGCACGCCCACAGCTGGCGGGCCGGCGGCGTGGGCACCTGCCCGTCCGAGGCCGGGATCGGGTCGCCGTGCGGGTCGCGTTGTGGGAACCCCAGCTTGGCGTCGATGCGGGCGACCAGCCGGTCGGACACCGCGTGCTCGAGCACCTCGGCCTCGTCGTGCACCTCGTCCCAGCCGTAGCCGAGCTCGTTGACCAGGAAGGTTTCCAGCAGTCGATGCCGGCGCACCATCGCCAGCGCCGCCCGCCGGCCGGCCTCGGTCAGGCTCACGGCGCCGTACTTCTCGTGGTCGACCAGGCCCTGCTCGGCGAGTTTGCGAATCGACTCCGACGCGGTGCTGGCCGACACCCCGATCTTCTCGGCCAGCATCTTGGTGCTGACCTTCTCCACCGACCACTCCTGGGCGTTCCAGATCGCTTTGAGGTAGTCCTGGCCGACCGCGGTGAGACCGCCACGCTCTTCGTCAGCCTTCACAACGAGAAAGTTTAGGCAACCCGGGCCTGGTCGTGTGCTCCTCGCCACCCTCGTCCGTACGGATCTCCCGGCGGATCGCCGGGCGCCGTAGGCTAACCATCGTGCAGCGGTGGCGCGGCCAGGATGAGATTCCCACGGACTGGGGCAGATGCGTGCTCACCATCGGCGTATTCGATGGCGTGCACCGGGGCCACGCGGAGCTCATCGCGCATGCGGTTAAGGCCGGCCGCGCGCGCAACGTGCCGACCGTGCTGATGACGTTCGACCCGCACCCGATGGAAGTGGTCTACCCGGGCAGCCACCCGGCGCAGCTGACGACGCTGACGCGGCGCGCCGAGCTGGTCGAGGAGCTGGGCATCGACGTCTTCCTGGTGATGCCGTTCACCAGCGATTTCATGAAGCTCACCCCGGAGCGCTACGTCCACGAGCTGCTGGTGGAGCACCTGCACGTGGTCGAGGTGGTGGTGGGGGAGAACTTCACCTTCGGCAAGAAGGCCGCCGGCAACGTCGAGACCTTGCGGCGCGCCGGTGAACGCTTCGGGTTCGCCGTGGAGTCGATGTCGCTGCTGTCCGAACACCACAGCAACGAGACGGTGACATTCTCCTCCACCTACATCCGGTCCTGTGTCGACGCCGGCGACGTGGTGGCGGCCGCCGACGCGCTGGGCCGCCCGCACCGCGTCGAGGGTGTGGTCGTGCGCGGCGAGGGCCGGGGCATGGAGCTGGGCTTCCCGACCGCCAACGTGGCGCCGCCGATGTACTCGGCCATCCCGGCCGACGGCGTGTACGCCGCCTGGTTCACCCTGCTCGGGCACGGGCCGGTGACCGGCACCGTCGTCCCCGGCGAGCGCTACCAGGCCGCGGTGTCCGTCGGCACCAACCCCACCTTCTCCGGCCGCACCCGCACCGTCGAGGCGTTCGTCCTGGACACCGACGCCGACCTGTACGGCCAATACGTTGCGCTGGACTTCGTCGCGCGCATCCGCGGGCAGAAGCGGTTCGACTCGGTGAAGGACCTGATCGACGCGATGGGCAAGGACACCGACCGCGCCCGCGGACTGCTCGCCGACTGACCCGCGGCTCAGGCGGCTACCAGATCGTCGATCTGGTTGATGGCCGACGTGGCGCCCTCGACCACGCCCATGTCCAGCACCTGCTGCAGCGCCTCGGCGGACTCATACGTGCTCACGTAGGTCGCGCGAGTGCCGCCGTTGTGCGCGGCGAAGGTGTACACGTGCTTGGAGACCGGCAGCCCCGGGTTCGGGTTGAAGTCTGAGTCGGCGAAGCCGTCGTCGAAGGAGAAGCTCCGGGGCGCGTCGACGGTGGTGATCTGCCAGTACCCGGCGTATTTCTCGCCGTCCGGGCCGGTCATGAAGTACGTCGTGCGGCTTCCGGGCGTGAGGCTGTGGTCGACGACGGTCGCCGGGCAGGACGGCGGTCCCCACACCTTCTCCAGCTGGCGGGGATCGGCGTAGACCTGCCAGATGCGCTCCACCGGTGCGGCGAACTCCGCGGTGATGGTCAGCGTCAGGCTCTCGGGATCGTGCTGGACAACGGTCACGGGCATGGTTCAGTCCTCCTTGGGTTCGGACGAATTGGGGTCGGATGAGATGAGCTCGTCGATGCGAGCGATGCGACCGCGCCACACGAGCTCGAGCTCGGTGAGCATGGCCGCCACCGAGCGCACGGCGGCCACGTCACCGCTGGCCAGCTGCTCGCGGCCGCTGCGGCGTTTGGTTATCAGGCCGGCCTTTTCGAGCACGACGACGTGCTTCTGCACCGCCGCAAAACTCATGTCGTACTTGCACGCGAGCCTGGAAACCGAGTGCTCCCCGGCCAGCGTCCGGCGCATGATGTCGCGCCGGGTTCGGTCGGCGAGCGCGTGGAACAGGGCGTCTACCCGGTCCTCCTCGTCTACGGTCACCGGGACAACATACAACCAATTGGTTGTATGTTGTCAAGCGGGCGGCCGCTGGCCTGCGATTTCAGCGGACATGACAGCCGCTGATAGACTCCCCCGGCGTGTGCTGCAGTCCGCGGCGGCACACATTTCGTTTCGACACCTTTCGCGGCACCGATTGATGGAGATGTTTTCGTGGCGCTGACCGCCGAGCAGAAAAAAGAAATCCTGGGCACGTACGGCCTGCATGAAACCGACACCGGTTCGCCGGAGGCGCAGGTCGCGCTGCTGACCAAGCGGATCGCCGACCTGACCGAGCACCTCAAGGTGCACAAGCACGATCACCACTCCCGGCGGGGGCTGCTCCTGCTGGTCGGGCGCCGCCGCAGGCTGCTCAAGTACGTCGCGCAGATCGACGTGGAGCGGTACCGCTCGCTGGTCGAGCGCCTCGGCCTGCGCCGCTGACGCCCGCAATCGCAATCCATCCGCCCTGCTGGCGGGCTGAGCCCGCCAGTGTAGAGTGGGAGCGTTCTGGGCCGGTTCGGCCCGAGCAAACGGTGCGGCTACGCAGATCCGCGTGTGCCGTTCCAGCGTGTCATTGTGCACGTCACACGGGAGCAGCCCAGTCTGTATCGGGCGGTCTTCGGTAGTGGCTGCCGGGCTCTCCGGATCTGGGGCTTCTCGGCCGCTTCGATCGATGGCCGTAGCCGCATTCAGGCTCTTTCCGCTCTTAGGAAGCTCTCGGGTTACCTGCGCGTGACGACGCGAAAAAGCTGAATACCCAGAGAGGCTGTACGGACACCTATGTCTGTCGCTGAAATTGAAGAAGGCGTCTTCGAGTCCACCGCCACCATCGACAACGGGAGCTTCGGCACCCGCACCATCCGCTTCGAGACCGGCCGGCTGGCCCAGCAGGCCGCCGGCGCCGTCGTCGCCTACCTCGACGACGAGAACATGCTGCTGTCGGCGACCACCGCCAGCAAGAACCCCAAGGAACACTTCGACTTCTTCCCGCTGACCGTGGACGTCGAGGAGCGGATGTACGCCGCGGGCCGCATCCCCGGCTCGTTCTTCCGTCGCGAGGGCCGGCCCTCCACCGACGCGATCCTGACCTGCCGGCTCATCGACCGGCCACTGCGCCCGTCGTTCGTCAACGGACTGCGCAACGAGATCCAGGTCGTGGTGACGATCCTCAGCCTGGATCCCAATGACCTGTACGACGTGGTCGCGATCAACGCCGCGTCCGCCTCCACGCAGCTGGCCGGCCTGCCGTTCTCCGGCCCCGTCGGTGGTGTGCGGGTCGCGCTGATCGACGGCCAGTGGGTCGCGTTCCCCACCGTCGAGCAGCTCGAGCGCGCCGTCTTCGACATGGTCGTGGCGGGCCGCAAGGTCGACGGTGACGTCGCGATCATGATGGTCGAGGCCGAGGCCACCGAGAAGGTCATCGAGCTGGTCCAGGGCGGCGCCCAGGCGCCGACGGAAACCGTTGTGGCCGAAGGCCTGGAGGCCGCCAAGCCGTTCATCGCCGTCCTGTGCACCGCGCAGGAGGAGCTGGCCGGCGCGGCCGCCAAACCCACCAGCGACTACCCGACGTTCCCCGATTACGGCGACGATGTGTACTACTCGGTGGCCTCGGTGGCCACCGACGAGCTGGCCAAGGCGCTGACCATCGGCGGCAAGGCCGAGCGCGACGCGCGCACCGACGAGCTGAAGGCCGAGGTGGCCCAGCGGCTCGCCGAGACCTACGAGGGCCGCGAGAAAGAGGTCAGCGCCGCGTTCCGCTCGCTGACCAAGAAGCTGGTCCGCCAGCGCATCCTCACCGACCACTTCCGCATCGACGGCCGCGGCATCACCGACATCCGCGCGCTGAGCGCCGAGGTCGCCGTGGTGCCGCGGGCGCACGGCAGCGCGCTGTTCGAGCGCGGCGAAACCCAGATCCTGGGCGTCACCACGCTGGACATGGTCAAGATGGCCCAGCAGATCGACTCGCTGGGGCCCGAGACCTCCAAACGCTACATGCACCACTACAACTTCCCGCCGTTCTCCACCGGCGAGACCGGCCGAGTCGGTTCGCCCAAGCGGCGCGAGATCGGGCACGGCGCGCTCGCCGAGCGGGCCCTGATCCCGGTGCTGCCCAGCGTCGAGGAGTTCCCCTACGCCATCCGTCAGGTGTCCGAGGCGTTGGGCTCCAACGGCTCGACATCCATGGGCTCGGTGTGCGCCTCCACGCTGGCGCTGCTGAACGCCGGCGTGCCGCTCAAGGCGCCGGTGGCCGGCATCGCGATGGGCCTGGTCTCCGACGACGTCGAGGTGGACGGCAAGACCGAGCGCCGCTTCGTCACCCTGACCGACATCCTGGGCGCCGAGGACGCGTTCGGCGACATGGACTTCAAGTGCGCCGGCACCAAGGACTACGTCACCGCGCTGCAGCTGGACACCAAGCTCGACGGCATTCCCTCGCAGGTGCTCGCGGGCGCGCTCGCGCAGGCCAAGGACGCGCGGCTGACCATCCTCGAGGTGATGGCCGAGGCGATCGACGGGCCCGACGAGATGAGCCCGTACGCGCCGCGGGTCACCACGATCAAGGTCCCGGTGGACAAGATCGGCGAGGTCATCGGCCCCAAGGGCAAGGTCATCAACGCCATCACCGAGGAGACCGGCGCGCAGATCTCCATCGAGGACGACGGCACCGTGTTCGTCGGCGCCACCGACGGGCCGTCGGCGCAGGCCGCGATCGACCGGATCAACGCCATCGCCAACCCGCAGCTGCCGACCGTGGGCGAGCGGTTCCTCGGAACCGTGGTCAAGACAACGGATTTCGGTGCGTTCGTGTCGCTGCTGCCGGGTCGCGACGGCCTGGTCCACATCTCCAAGCTGGGCAAGGGCAAGCGCATCGCGAAGGTCGAGGACGTGGTGAACGTCGGCGACAAACTGCGGGTCGAGATCGCCGACATCGACAAGCGGGGCAAGATCTCGCTGGTGTTGGTGGAGGAAGACAGCTCGGCCCCTGCCGATGCCCCGGCGGCCGCCCCTGCCGATGCCGCGACCACCAGCAGCTGACCGCGCCGCGGCCCTGCGCCGCGGCGAGCAGACCCTCGAGGCGCAACCCTCGACCGCCTTGCGGCGCAGCACGCTTCCGGGCGGGCTGCGGGTCGTCACCGAGTACCTGCCGGCGGTGCGGTCGGCCTCCGTCGGGGTGTGGGTAGGCGTCGGATCGCGCGACGAAGGCGCCACCGTGGCGGGGGCGGCGCACTTCCTCGAGCATCTGCTGTTCAAGTCGACGCCGACCCGCAGCGCCGTGGACATCGCGCAGGCGATGGACGCCGTCGGCGGGGAGCTGAACGCCTTCACCGCCAAGGAGCACACCTGCTACTACGCGCACGTGCTCGACAGCGACCTCGAGCTGGCGGTCGACCTGGTAGCCGACGTGGTGCTCAACGGCCGGTGCGCCGCCGAGGACGTCGAGCTGGAGCGCGACGTGGTGCTCGAAGAGATCGCGATGCGCGACGACGACCCCGAGGACGCGCTGGGGGACATGTTCCTGGGCGCGATGTTCGGTGACCACCCGGTGGGCCGGCCGGTGATCGGCACCGCGCGGTCGGTGTCGGCGATGACCCGGACCCAGCTGCACTCGTTTCATGTGCGGCGCTACACGCCCGAACGCATGGTGGTCGCGGTGGCAGGCAACGTCGACCACGACGAGGTGGTCGCGCTGGTGCGCGAGCACTTCGGGCCGCACCTGGTCCGCGGCCGCCGGCCGATCGCCCCGCGCAAGGGTGCCGGGCGGGTGACCGGACGGCCCCGTCTGATGCTGGGCAATCGCGACGCCGAGCAGACGCATCTCTCACTGGGTGTGCGCACGCCGGGGCGTAGCTGGCGGCATCGCTGGGCGCTGTCGGTGCTGCACAGCGCACTCGGCGGCGGCCTGAGTTCCCGCCTGTTCCAAGAGGTTCGCGAGCTGCGCGGGCTGGCCTACTCGGTCTACTCGACGGTGGACATCTTTGCCGACAGCGGCGCGCTGTCCGTCTACGCCGCGTGCCAGCCGGAGCGGTTCGCCGAGGTGATGCGGGTGACCAACGAGGTCCTCGAATCGGTTGCCCGCGACGGCATCACCGAGGCGGAGTGCCGCATCGCCAAGGGTTCGTTGAGGGGCGGGCTCGTCCTGGGCCTGGAGGATTCCAGCTCCCGGATGAGCCGGTTGGGCCGCAACGAATTGAACTACGGCGAGCACCGCAGCATCGAACACACCCTGCGTCAGATCGACCAGGTGACCGTCGAGGAGGTCAACGCGGTGGCCCGCCGGCTGCTCAGCCAGCCGTACGGCGCCGCCGTGCTGGGCCCGTACGCCTCCAAACGGTCACTGCCCCAACAACTTCGGGCGATGGTATCTTAACCCGCATGTTCGCCTCCTCACTCGCGCCGTGCCGGCGCTCGCCGTCAGCGAATTAGGCCCGTGGTACTGGGCTTTTGGGACATCATGGTGCCCATCGTGGGTGCGCCGATGGCCGGCGGACCGGGCACGCCGGAGCTCGCCGCGGCGGTTTCCAACGCGGGTGGGCTGGGCTTCGTCCCGGGCGGCCACCGCAGCGCGGAGCGGTTCGCCGAGGACATCGCCGCCGCCCGCGCCGCGACCACCGGCCCGCTGGGCGTCAACCTGTTCGTTCCGCAACCCAGCGTCGCCGACTGGGTGGCGCTGGACTACTACGCCGAAGAACTCGAAGAGATCGCCGACTACTACCAGGTCGAGGTCGGCCATCCGGAATACGGTGACGACGATGACTGGGAGCGCAAGCTCGAGGTGGTGGCCGACATGCGGCCCGAGCTGGTGTCGTTCACCTTCGGCGTCCCGCCGCCCGATGTGATCCGGCGCCTGGGGGCGCTGGGCCTGCTGGTGATGGTCACGGTGACCTCGGCGTACGAGGCGGGGGTGGCCGTCGCCGCCGGCGCGGACAGCCTGATCGCGCAGGGTCCCGACGCGGGTGGGCACCGGGGCACCTTCGCGCCCGACATGGAGCCCAGCGGCGAGTCGCTACACCACCTGATCGACCGCATCCGCCACGCGCATGACGTTCCGGTCGTGGCCGCCGGTGGCCTGGGCAACGCGCGGGACGTCGCCGCCGTGCTGCACCGGGGCGCGGTGGCCGCCCAGGTCGGCACCGCGCTGCTGCTCAGCGACGAGGCGGGCACCAGCACCGCGCACCGCACCGCCCTGAAGAATCCGGTCTTCGGCACCACCGTCGTCACGCGCGCCTTCTCGGGCCGGTACGCGCGCGGCCTGGAGAACAACTTCACCCGACTGCTCGACAACGTGGCGCCGCTGGGCTACCCGGAGGTCAACCAGATGACCTCGCCGATCCGGGAGGCGGCCGCCGCCCTGGAGGACCCCAACGGCATACCCCTGTGGGCAGGAACGTCGTTCAAAGAGGCCCAGGCCGGGCCGGCGGCCGACATCATCGCCAGCCTGGTGGAGGCGGACTAGGCCAGCACGCTCGCCGGATCGGTGAACGGCAGATTCAGGTCGGCGGCCACCCGCCCACACAGCAGCGCACCGTCATGCGTCGAAAGGCCTTGCGCCAGAGCCGGATCCGATCGGCAGGCGGCCTGCCAGCCGCGGTCGGCGAGTTCGAGCACGTACGGCATGGTCGCGTTGGTCAGCGCCACGGTCGACGTCTTGGGCACCGCGCTGGGCATGTTCGCCACGCAGTAGAACTGCGTGTCGTGCACCGCGAAGGTCGGGTCGTCGTGCGTGGTGGGCCGGGAATCGGCGAAGCAACCACCCTGGTCGATGGAGATGTCGACCAGCACCGCACCCGGTTTCATCTGTGCGACAAGCGCATTCGAAACCAGTTCCGGGGCCTTGCCGCCCGGCAGCAGCACCGCGCCGATCAGCAGGTCGGCCCGGGTGACGGTGCCCTCGAGCTCGTACGCCGACGAATAGCGCGTGCGGACCTGCCCGCCGAACTCGGCGTCGAGCAGCCGAAGCTTGTTGATGTTGACGTCGAGAACCGTGACGCTGGCGCCCATCCCGTTCGCGACCCGGGCTGCGTTGTAACCCGCGGTGCCGGCGCCGATAACCACGACGTCGGCGGGCTTCACGCCCGGCACCCCGCCCATCAGCACGCCGCGGCCGCCGTGGGTCCGCATCAGGTGGTAGGCGCCGACCTGCGCCGACAGCCGGCCGGCGACCTCGCTCATCGGGGCCAGCAGCGGGAGGGCGCCGTCGGGGGTCTGCACGGTCTCGTAGGCGATTGACGTTGTGCCCGAGGCCAATAGCGCGTCGGTGCAGGCGCGCGAGGCGGCCAGGTGCAGATAGGTGAACAGCACCAGACGCGAGCGCAGCAGGGTGTACTCGGCCGCGATCGGTTCCTTCACCTTGAGCAGCAGATCGGCCTCGGCCCAGACCTGTTCGGCCGAGTCGGCCAGTTGGGCGCCCGCCGACTTGAACTCCTCGTCGGGAATGGACGAGCCCTCACCGGCGCCGGCCTGGACGAGCACCTCGTGCCCGCGTCGCGTCAGTTCGGCGACGCCGGCGGGCGTGATGGCAACCCTGAACTCGTTGACCTTGGTCTCGGTCGGTACGCCGACTCGCATGGCTGCCCCTAGCTTCGCGGAGGTTCGCCCTCAAGTGTGGGGATAGTTCCGCGTGCCCGCAATCGAGGGTGAAACCACCCGCGCGCTGGCTATGATCGGCCAATGACCGACCCGTCCGTGACGGCCTCCGTGCAGGTCGCCGCCGGTCCCGACCTGGTGTATCGGCTCATCACCGACCTGCCGACGCTCGCCTCGTTCGCCGAGGAGGCGGTGGCCATGGAGTGGCGCCAGGGCGATGCGGCGCGCCCCGGGGCGGTGTTCACCGGCCACAACGAAAGCGCCAAACGGCGCTGGAGCACCAAGTGCACGGTCACCGACGCGGAACCGGGCCGGATCTTCGCGTTCGACGTCCGGCACTCGATGCTCCCGATCGCGCGCTGGCAATACGACATCGTCGCGACCGACGGCGGCTGCCGGGTCACCGAAAGCACCTGGGACCGCAGGCCCGGCTGGTTCCGCAAGATCGCCGGCAAGGCCACCGGCGTCCCGGACCGGGTCGCGGCCAACTCCGAACACATCCGGCTCACCCTGCAGCGCCTCAAGCAGCGCGCCGAGTCCGAGTAGCCGGCCGGCATGCGACGCAACCCGGCCGTAGCCGTCGTCGGAGCGGGCATGTCGGGGATATGCGTCGCAATTACGTTGCTGCGCAGTGGGATAACAGACATCACGGTCTACGAGAAGGCCGACGAGGTCGGCGGGACCTGGCGCGAGAACACCTATCCGGGCCTGGTCTGCGACATCCCGTCGCGCGTTTACCAGTACACGTTCGCCCATAACCCCAACTGGTCGCACGTGTTCTCGCCCGGCGGTGAAATCCAGGACTACTTCCGCGGCGTCGCCGAGAAGTTCGGGCTGCGCGACCGCATCCGGTTCGGCACGGAGATCGTGAGCGCGCGATTCGAGGGCGGTCGCTGGCGGCTGCGCACGAACGCCGGCGAAGAGTCGACCGTCGACTTCCTGATCTGCGCCACCGGCGTGCTTCATCACCCGCGCCTGCCGTCGATCCCCGGCCTGGAGGACTTCGGCAGGCTTGCTTTTCACTCGGCGCGGTGGGATCACTCCCTCGAGTTGCGCGGCCGGCGGGTCGCCGTCATCGGCAACGGGTCGACGGGCGTGCAACTCGTCTGCGGCCTGGCCGGGGTGGCGGGCCGGGTGCTGCTCTTCCAGCGCACCGCGCAGTGGGTGCTGCGGCTGCCCAACCCCCGCTACCGCAGGTTCACCCACCTCACCCACGACAGGTGGGGCTGGCTCGACCGGCTGGCCTACCGGTGCTACAGCCTCGGCTACGACACCTTCGCCGTCGGGCTGACCAAGCCGGGGCTGCGCCGCAAGATCATGGGCGCGCTGTGCCGGGCCAGCCTGCGCGAGGTCCGCGACCCCGAGTTGCGCCGCGCGCTGACGCCCGACTACACGCCGATGTGCAAACGGCTGGTGATGTCCAATGGCTTCTACCGCGCCGTGCAGCGCGACGACGTCGAACTGGTCACCGCCGCTATCGACCACGTGGAGCGGCGCGGCATCGTGACCGCCGACGGAATCCTGCACGAGGCGGACATCATCGTGCTGGCCACCGGGTTCGACACCCACGCGTTCTTCCGGCCGATGCGGCTGATCGGCCGCGACGGCATCGCCGCCGACGACGTGTGGCGCGACGGTCCCCGGGCCTACCAGACGGTGGCGCTGCCGGGCTTCCCGAACTTCTTCATGATGCTGGGGCCGCACAGCCCGGTCGGCAACCTCGCGCTCACCACCGTCGCCGAATCGCAGGCCGACCACATACTGCGCTGGATCGAGCGTTGGCGCCGAGGCGAATTCGACACGGTGGAACCGACGTGGCCCGCGACCGAGCGCTTCAACGCCAGGCTGCGCGCGGCGATGCCCGACACGGTGTGGACCACCGGTTGCCAGAGCTGGTATCTGAACAAGGACGGGGTGCCCGAGGTCTGGCCCTTCACGCCGGGCGAACACCGCGCCATGCTGGCGAACACCGATCTCGGCCAATACGACTTGCGCCGGGAGGTCACCGCCGGGTCAGCCGGTAGCCCAGATGGGGGACCTTGACGCCGGGCAGCGGCTCCCAGTCCAGGGTGCGGCCGTCGGCGCGAAAGCCGTTCGTCTCGTAGAAGATTCGCGCCCGCGTATTGCGTTCGGCGCACCACAACACGACGTCGCCAGGAGGGCTTTCGGTCAGGGCCGTGCCGAGCAGCCGACCGCCGACGCCGCGGCGTTGGTGGTCCGCCGCGATGTACAGCGAGTCGAGTTCGACCTGTTCGGGAGTCGCGAGATCCGGCCCGAAGATGGTCATACCGATTGTGACCGAACCGAATTCGGCGATCCACATGCTCCAGTCGCGGCGCTGCAGGAGCCGGGGATACGCCAGGATGGCCCAGCGCCGCGGCGATCCGAGTACGTCGAGGGTGGCATCCGGCAGCAGGCCGGTCCACGACTGCCGCCAGACCGGATAGTGCATTTCGGCGACCCGGGCGAAATCGTTCGGTCCGGCGCGGCGGATCGTGATGCCGCCGTCCGTCACCGGCGGGTTTGCTCCAGGTAGGCGGCCAGCGCGTTGGTCAAGCCGCGCCGCGCCATGTCCAGGTCCGCGTACGAGCCGAGCTGGCGCTCGGACACCAGCCCACGCATCGCGCCGGGGATCAGCGCGGCCACCTCGCGCACCCGGTCCGGGTCGACGTCCAGCCCGGCGAAGGCGTGCTGGCAGGTCTGAAGCCAGCTCTTGCCCCAGGAGAACAGCTCGGCGGCGGTGCGCGGAAACAGGCGCTCGAGCTCGTCGGGGTCGCGGGGGAGCGCGGCCCGCAGGTTCTCGATCGCACGGGAATCCGGCGAGGCCAACCCGTCGTAGAGGGTGTCGATGATGGCGCCCACCCGCTCACGCAGGGGCGCGTGCGGCGAGACGGGTGCCGACAGCGTCGAAAAGGTCGCGGCGCGGCGCTCGGCGGTGCGGTGCAGCACCGCCGCCCAGAACCCGTCGGTGTCGCCGAACTGGTACTGCACCGCGCCCCAGGTGGCGCCGATGTCCTTGGCGATGCGATTGGCCGACACCGAGCCCGGGTCGCCGGAGGCCAACGACTTGAGCGCGGCCTCGAGCATGCTCTCCCGCGTGGCGTTGCCACGTCGGTTGGGGCGCCGGTTCACGGTTCCGGACCCGCTGACCTGCCGAGTCATCTGCCGAGCCTATCGCGCGGGGCGGTGGTCAAGGTTTCATAGAGGGTACTTTGATTTTGGGCGGGCGCGGCCTATCATTCGTATCCAAGGAGGGATCCCGCATGGTTAAGCCGCCGTTGTCGATGAAACCAACCGGCTGGTTCCAAGTCGCCTGGTCCGACGAGATCGGGGTGGGCGACGTGCACAAGATGAAGTACTTCGGCCAGGAGATGGTCGCGTGGCGGGCCGAGTCCGGGCAGCTCACCGTGATGAACGCATACTGCGAACACCTGGGCGCGCACTTGGGTTACGGCGGCAAGGTGGTCGGCGAGGTGCTGCAGTGCCCGTTCCACGGGTGGCAGTGGAGCGGCGAGGGTCGCAACGTCTGCATTCCCTACCAGGATCGGCCGAACCGCGGCCGCCGCATCCGCACGTATCCCGTGGTGGAACGCAACGCCTCGGTCTACATCTGGCACGACGTCGAGCGCCGTGACCCGTACTTCGACGCGCCGGACGTGTTCGGCGCGTTCCGCGACGGCAGCGGCGTGGACGACTACTACCCGCAGCAGCGGTTGTACCGGCAGGCCCTGGAACTGCATCCGCAGTATGTGCTCGAAAACGGCGTGGACTTCGCGCATTTCAAGTTCGTGCACAACACGCCCATCGTGCCGGTGTTCACCCGCCACGACTTCGCGGAGCCGGTCTCGTTCGTCGACTTCACCATCACGTTCGAGGGTGACGACGGGCAGAAGATCGAGGACGTCAACAGCGGGGTGGAGGCGGTCAACGGCGGCCTGGGCATCGCGGTGACCAAGAGCTGGGGGATGATCGACAACCGCACCATCTCCGCGGTCACCCCGGTCGACGAGTTCACCTCCGATGTCCGATTCATGGTCTACATCGGCCGCAGCCCGGGCAAGGACCCGGCCCGCGCCGAACGCAAGGCGGCCGAGTTCGGCCGCGAAGTGATCCGGCAGTTCGAGCAGGACATCGAGATCTGGCAGCACCAGCGCTATTCCGACCCGCCGGCGCTGGCCACCGACGAGTACGAGGGCTTCACCGCAATTCGCAAGTGGGCCAAGCAGTTCTATCCCGAGGCATTCGCAGCACAGGAAGGCTCAATGCAATGAGTAGCGCACCGATCCGTGTCTTCCAGGTTGGCAGCGGAAACGTCGGCTCGGAGATGATCAGACGGATCGCCACCCATCCTGACCTGGAACTCGTTGGGGTGCATGCCTATTCGGCCGATAAGGTAGGTAAGGACACGGGCGAATTCGCCGGGGTGGGGTCCAACGGCGTCAAGTTCACCGGGAGCGTCGAGGAGATCATCGCGGCCAGGCCGGACGTGCTCACGTTTCACGGCGTGTTCCCCGACGAGGACCTGTACGTCACAGTGCTCGAGGCGGGCATCGACATCGTCACCACGGCCGACTGGATCACCGGCTGGCACCGCGACAAGAACCACCCGCACCCGTCGGGCAAGCCGGTGAGCCGGCTGCTGGCCGAGGCGTGCGAGAAGGGCGGCGCCACGTTCTACGGGACCGGGATGAACCCGGGCCTGAACCAGATCCTGGGCGTGGTGTGCTCGGCCGACGTCGCCGATATCGAGAACGTCACCACCATCGAATCCGTCGACGTCTCATGCCACCACTCCAAGGACACCTGGATCGAGGTGGGCTACGGCCAGCCGGTCGACGACCCGGAGATCCCGGGCAAGCTGGAGAAGTACACCCGCGTCTTCGCCGACAGCGTGCTGATGATGGCCGACTGCTTCGACCTGCCGTTGGACGAGGTGAAGTTCAGCTACGAGCTGGGCGCCTGCACCAAGGACGTCGACCTGGGGTGGTACACGCTGCCCAAGGGCTCGCTGGGCGGCAACTACATCAAGTACCAGGGCATGGTGGACGGCGTTCCCCGGGTCGAGACGCACCTGGAGTGGCAGATGACCCCACACACCGACCCGAGCTGGAACATCAAGGGCTGCTACATCACTCAGATCAAGGGCGACCCGTGCATCTACAACAAGCACATGATTTTCCCCAAGCCCGGTGTGGACCTGTCCAACCCGGATAACTTCGCCTCCATCGGCATGACCGTGACCGGCATGCCCGCGCTTGCCGCGATCAAATCGGTCGTCGCGGCCCCACCGGGACTCATCACCAGCGCCGACCTGCCGCTGCGCGGATTCGCCGGGCGCTTCAAGATTTAGGCGTCGTCAAGGGTCTTCCGGGTGGTGGTAGTCGTTCGTGCGCTGCCCGCGATCGAGATGCGGCGGCGGAATCCACTCGGTGCGCCCGTTCGGCAGCTTCCTTGTCCGCCAGCCCTTTTCGAGGAGCTTGTGGTGCGGTGCGCAGGCGAAGGTGAGCCCGTCGGCATCGGTCCGGCCGCCGGCGGCCCACTCGTCGACATGGTGGACCTCGCACCAATAGCCCGGCGCGTCACAGCCCGGGTGCGTGCAGCCGCGGTCCTTCGCGTAGAGGACGATCCGCTGGTCCGGTGTCGCGATCCGCCGTGAGCGGCCGAGATACAGTGGGCGACCGGAGTGTTCGTCGAACACGGCCAGGTAGTGGTAGGCGTGGCTCGCCATCCGGATCACGTCGCGCATCGGCAGCACCGTGCCGCCGCCCGTCACCGCGCGCCCGGTGCCGCAAGTGAGCTGCTGCAGCGTGGTGGAGACGATGACGGTGACCGGCAACCCGTTGTGCGCCCCCAACCGCGGGTCGCCCAGCTGGCCGCGCACCAGCGCGTTGATCGCGTCATGCTGGCGCTGCGCGTGACTGCGCGTGTCACCGCTCTCGGGCTGGTCCCCGGGTTCGCCCTCTATGTAAGGCTTTTCGTCGTCGGGGTTGCACATGCCGGGGGCGGCGAAGCGGGCCAGCCACGCGTCGAGGTTGGCGCGCAGTTCCGGGGATGCGACCAGCTTGCCGACGCTCATCCCGTCGGGCCGTTGCGCGGCCCAGCTGAAGCCGCGCTGACGGGCGCGGTCGACATCGGAGAACTTCCCGTCGGGATTGAGTCGTAATGCGCACTGGTGCGCGACTTTCTGCAACTGGTCGGGACGCAAACCGGCCGCCTGCCGGGCCAGGAATCGCTCGGCCGAATCGACCTCCTCGGCGCAGACGGCGGCCGGCAGGTCACGCACGAACGCCTGGATCACCCGCAGGTGCTGGCCATCGAGGACGCCGTCGCGCCACGCCGCGGCGGTGGCGGGCAACTCCGGTGGCAACTCCTGGCCGGTGAGCGTCAGCCGCGGCGAGAGCTGCTTGGCGTCTCGGACCCGGCGGCACGCGTCGGCATAGCTGATCCGCAACCAGTCGGCGATGACCTTATGGACCGGTCCGCCGACCTCGGCGGGATCCTCGTTCGCCAGGCCGGCGACCACCTCGGTGCCGACCGCGGTTTGGCGCCGGTGCGAGGTTTCCATCGCGTCCAGCACGTGCAGCCGGACGACGGGGCTCAGCGCGCCGAAATCGAGCCCGCGCACCGCCGCGTCGGCCGCGTCCAGCGCGTCCAGGGCGGCGGCCACTTCGGGCGGAACTTCGATCGAACGCATGTTCGAACAGTAAACCGCCCGGCCCAGCACGCGCCATCGAAAACGCGCCGGTTGTGGATAAACACCCGACTGTGGATCAATCGGCCCGGTCTAGGGTGAAACCCATGCGGGTAGGCGTCTTGGGAGCTAAGGGAAAAGTCGGCTCGGCGATGGTGGCCGGCGTGCAGGCCGCCGAGGATTTGACGCTGTCCGCCGAGGTGGATGCGGGGGACTCGCTCAGCCTGTTCACCGACGCCAAGACCGAGGTGGTCATCGACTTCACCCACCCCGACGTGGTGATGGGCAATCTGGAGTTCCTCATCGGCAACGGAATTCACGCCGTCGTCGGCACCACCGGCTTCACCGCCGAGCGGCTGGACCAGGTCGAGAAGTGGCTGGCCAAGAGCCCCAACACGAGCGTCCTCATCGCCCCCAACTTCGCGGTCGGGGCGGTGCTGTCCATGCACTTCGCCAAGCAGGCGGCGCGCTTCTTCGATTCGGTCGAGGTGATCGAGCTGCACCATCCGCACAAGGCCGACGCCCCATCGGGCACCGCCGCCCGCACCGCCAAGCTGATCGCCGAGGCCCGAAAAGGCTTGCCGCCCAACCCCGATGCCACCAGCACCGGCCTGCCCGGCGCCCGGGGCGCGGACGTCGACGGCATCCCCGTGCACTCGGTGCGGCTGGCCGGGCTGGTCGCGCATCAGGAGATCCTGTTCGGCACCGAGGGGGAGACGCTCACCATCCGCCACGACAGCCTGGACCGCACCTCGTTCGTGCCCGGTGTGTTGCTGGCGGTGCGGCGCGTCGCCGAACGCCCCGGCCTGACCGTCGGGCTCGAGCCCCTGCTCGACCTGCAATGAACGCAGCCCTGCGCACCCAGTTGCTGATCGCGTTCCTGTGCGTGGCGATGCTGGCGTACTTCGTGCTGCTGGGGCGGATGGCCGTAGCGATGATCGCCTCGGGCCGGGCGGCCGCCGTGGGCCTGGGGCTGGCGGTGCTGATCATGCCCCTGATCGGGCTGTGGGCCATGGTGGCGACGCTGCGGTTCGGGTTCGCCCACCAGAAGCTGGCCAATCTGATCGCGGCCGACGGCATGGAGCTCGACACCAGCGCGCTGCCGCGGCGGGCGTCCGGCCGCATCGAACGGGGCGCCGCCGACGCGCTGTTCGCCTCGGTGCGCACCGAAGTCGAAGACCACCCCGACGACTGGCGGCGCTGGTACCGGCTGGCCCGCGCCTACGACTACGCCGGGGACCGCCGCCGCGCGCGCGAAGCCATGAAGACGGCGCTGGAGTTGCAGGGCCGCCTGTGAACGAGACACCGCGCAAAACCCTGCTGATCGTCCACCACACGCCCTCCCCGCACTGCCACGAGATGTTCGAGGCGGTCGTCTCCGGCGCCACCGACCCCGAGATCGAGGGCGTGGACGTCGTTCGGCGGCCGGCGCTGACGGTGTCGCCGGCCGAGATGCTGCAAGCCGACGGCTACCTGCTGGGCAGCCCCGCGAACCTGGGCTACATGAGCGGGGCGCTCAAGCACGCGTTCGACTGCGCCTACTACCAGCTGCTGGACTCGTCGCGCGGGCGCCCGTTCGGCCTCTATCTGCACGGCAACGAGGGCACCGAGGGTGCCGAACGCGGCGTCATGTCGATCACGACGGGGCTCGGCTGGGTGAAAGCCGCTGAGACCGTGCTGGTTTCGGGCAAGCCGGACAGGGGCGACCTGCAGGCCTGCTGGGAACTCGGCGCGACGGTCGCCGCCCAGCTCATGGAATGAGGCGCCTAGGTGTAGGTCGGTTTGAACGCCTCGGCCGGTTGGGCCAGGGCCAGCGCCGAGCTGGTGCCGATCGGCCCGTGCCGGTCGAACAGGGTGGCGGCGCCGGTGGCCACCCCGGCCGCGCCGTAATGGCTTTGCGCCGCCAGCCCCAGGAATTCACCGTCGGGCAGGCGGCTGGCGGTGACGGTGTAGTCAGCGTTGATGTAGCGCAAACCGCCTGTGCCCCAATGGGTCAGCGAACTCGTGATGTCCCCGACGAAGGCCAGTCGGGTGAACGGGGTCAGCGGGTAGCCCTGCACCATCGGGCGAAAGATCCTCGTCCACGCGAACTTTCGGGAGTGGGACTGTTCCCACTCACCGGCCGCGATGCCCGGGCTGCCCGCGTCGGTGGCCCCGTAGCCCCAGATCAGAAACGGCATGTCGGCCGGGAAGCCGCCGGAATCGGCCGGGGGCGACGGCATGGCCAGGGGTGCGGACCACACCTCCCCTTCGGGATGCTCCCCCCGGCGCAGGAACAGCGCACTGGCCCGCGCGACGGTGTTGCCGTTCTGCACCAGCGCGCCGTCGACGAGCTTGATCCGCCTGCCCTCCCGCTGCACCGAGGTCCGGATCTGCACCGGCTCGAGCAACGCCGGGCGGAGCAGGTCGACCGTGAGGCGGGCGGGCTGAAAGTCGGGCTCGACGCCGGATTGCTCTATGCCCCAACCCAACAGGCCGCCGACATTCTGGCCGCCCATCGCGGCCCCCCACGGTCCCCGGGTCAGCGGGCCCGGCACAAAGGAGTCACCGTCGACAGTGAAGAACGCCTCGGGCATGATGGCGGAATCGTCGACCGTCACGGCCATCACGATAGGACACGCCGATAGTAAGGACCGGGCATGCCTCCAGTGATCGAAATTCCGCGCGGCCACAACCCGTTCCCGACGACAGGCGTGACCCGCGACGCCGACGGCGTCCCGCACTATGACGACCTGCCCGCCACGCTGCTGGACATGCTCGCCGAACAGGTCGACCAGCGCCCGAACAGCGAGGCGGTGGTCGAACTCGGCGCCGGCCGATTGACCTACCGCCAGCTGTGGGACCGCGCGGCGCGCGTCGCCGGCGGGCTGCGCGCGGGCGGGTTGCGACACGGTGACCGCGTCGCGGTGCGTTACGCCGCCAGCGTCGACTGGGTGCTGGCGTTCTGGGGCATCGTGATGGCCGGTGGTATTGCGGTGGCGGTCAATACCCGCTCGGCGCAACCGGAAGTCGAGTTCGTCCTCACCGACTCCGGGGCCACCCTGGACCTGGCGGCGGACACCCCGCTGCCCGACGGCCAGCCGTATGTGACGGAGCGACTGGACCGCACCGACGTGGCCGCGCTGTTCTACACGTCGGGCACCACCGGCCACCCCAAGGGGGTGCCGACCACCCACGAGGCCTTCTTGACCAACACGGAGAACGCGATTCGCTGCCTCGACCAACCGCGCGACCTGGGCGAAGCGATGCGCACGCTGATCTCGGTGCCGCTCTTCCACGTGACCGGTTGCAACTCCCAACTGCTGGCCGCCACCCGGCTGGGCGGGGCCTCGGTGATCATGCCCGCCCTCAACCTGGACCGGTTGATCGCCACGCTGGCCGCCGAGCGCATCTCCGTCATGGTCACCGTCCCGGCCGTCTACGCACTGATGTTGCGGCACAGCGGCTTTGCCGACGCCGACGTCTCGGGCGTCCGCTGGGTGGGCTACGGGGGCGCGCCGATCGCCCCGTCGCTGGTGCGTTCGGTGCAGGACGCCTTTCCGCAAGCCACAGTGTTCAACGGCTACGGCATGACCGAGACGGCGTCGCTGATGACCGTGCTCCCGAGCCGCGACGCCGTGGAGCACGCCGACTCGGTCGGATACGCGGTCCCCTCCGTCGACCTCGGACTGATTCCCTTCGGCGGCGATGAGGAGGGCGTCGGCGAGCTGGTGGTGCGCGGCGCGAACGTCACCGCCCGGTACTGGAACCGCCCGGAAGCGACCGCGGCGACCATCGTGGACGGTTGGTTGCACACCGGCGACGTGGTGCGGGTTGACGAGGCGGGCCGCGTGCACATCGTCGACCGCCTCAAGGACATCATCAACCGCGGCGGCGAAAACGTGTCCAGCGTCGAGGTGGAAGCGGCGCTGCTGGCGGCGCCCGGTGTTGCCGACGCGTGCGTGTTGGCGGTTCCCGACGACATCATGGGCGAGAAGGTGGGCGCGGTGCTGTTCGGCGGCGCCGACGAGATCGACGTGCCGGCGGTGCTCGACCACTGCCGCGAGCGGCTCGCCGACTTCAAGGTGCCGCAGTACGTCACGGTGGTCGACACCGCGCTGCCGCGCAACGCCGGCGGCAAGCTGCTCAAGGGCAGGCTTCGCGAGCAGGTGCAGTGGGGGGAGCCGCTGCGATGAGCGCCACGGTGCTGATCGCCAACCGCGGCGAGATCGCGCTCCGAATCGTCCGCACCGCAGTCGAATTGGGCATGCGAACCGTCGCCGTATACGCCGAGGACGATGCCGACAGCCCGCACGTGCACGCGGCCGACGAGGCGATCGGGCTGCCGGGCGCCGGGCCGCGCGCCTACCTGGACCAGCCCGCCCTGCTGGCCGCGGCCAACAGCTCGGGTGCGGAGCTGATCCACCCCGGGTACGGCTTCCTCAGCGAGAACGCCGAATTCGCTCGTGCCTGTGTCGGCACGGGGTACGCGTTCGTCGGGCCTGGCGGCGAGGCGCTCGAACTGCTGGGCAACAAGTCCGCCGCCCGCGCCGCCGCCGTCGCCGCCGGAGTGCCGGTGTTGCCCGCGACCGACGGGCCGAGCAGCGTCGCGGACATCGAGGCGTTTTTCGCGGCCCGGGGCGGGGCCATCATGATCAAGGCGCTCGCCGGCGGGGGCGGCCGGGGGATGCGCGCGGTGCGCCGCGCCGACCAGATCGCCGGCGCGTGCCGACAGTGTGCCGCGGAGGCGCAACTGGGCTTCGGCGATCCCGCGCTGTTCGCCGAGGCGCTGCTCGACGGCGCGCGACACATCGAGGTTCAGGTCGTCGCCGCGCCGGCGGGACACCAAACGCGCGCGCTCGCGCTCGGCGACCGCGACTGCAGCATCCAGCGGCGCTATCAGAAGCTCGTCGAAATCGCCCCCGCCCAAGGGCTTTCCGGCAGGCTGCGGCACGATTTGCACCAGGCCGCGGCCAGGTTGTGCGCGCGCGTCGCGCTGCGTGGGCTGGCCACGGTCGAATTCCTGGTCGCCGGTGAGGAATTCGTGTTCCTCGAAGTGAACCCCAGAATCCAGGTGGAGCACACCATCACCGAGGAGACGACCGGCTTCGACCTGGTGGCCCTCCAGCTGGCCATCGCGGGCGGCGCCTCCTATTACCAGCTGGGCCTGCCGGCCGGAATCGCCTCCGACGGTAACGAAGTCATCGGCGAGCCCGCCGCGCATCGCGGCATCGCGATCCAGGCCCGGGTCAACGCGGAGACGTTCGCGCCCGACCTGTCCGTCGTGCCCGCGGCCGGCACGCTTACCGTGTTCACGCCGCCGAGCGGGCCCGGGATCCGCGTCGACACCTACGGCCGGGCCGGCCTGGTCGTCAACGCGCAATACGACTCGCTGCTGGCCAAGGTCGTCGCGCACGTGCACGGGTCGTCGGCCCCGGCGGCGCTGCGGAAGGCCCGCACCGCCCTCGCGGAGTTCGGCATCGAGGGCGTCCGCACCAACGTCGACTTCCTGCGTGAGCTGCTGGGTGATCCCGCGCTGGAATCCGGTTGGGTGACCACCGCTTTCCTCGACGACAAGCTGCCGGAGCTGGCGGCGGCGGCGTCGACACACCAGCACGAGGTCCGCGCCGCACCGGTCGAGCTGTATCCCGGCGAGGACGCACTGCGTGCCCAGCTGGCCGGCACCGTCGTCGAGGTGGTGCCCGAGGGCGCCGACTTCGGCGCGGGCGCCCAGCTCGTGGTCCTCGAGGCGATGAAGATGCAGCATGTGCTCGCCGCGCCGGACGCGCTGCGGACCGTGCGCGTCCTGGTGTCGCCCGGGCAGGTGGTCGGCACCGGCGACCCGCTGCTGGTCTTCACCCGCACCGACGCCGCCGCTGGGGGCGAGTTAGCAACGGCGGCAACGGATCTCGACCGTACGCGCGCGGACCTCGAGGAGGTGCGCCGGCGGCACCTGTTCACCCTCGATGAGGGCCGGGAGGCCGCGGTGGCCAAGCGGCACCGGCAGGGTCGCCGCACGGCGCGGGAGAACATCGCCGATCTCGTCGATCCCGGCAGCTTCGTCGAATACGGCGCACTGGCCATCGCGGCGCAACGCAGCCGGCGCTCGGAGGAGGACCTGATCGCCAACACCCCGGCCGACGGCCTGGTCGCCGGCCTGGCCACGATCGGCGCCGACCGCTTCGGGCGGGCCGCGGCCGAGGCCGTCGTCGTGTCCTATGACTACACGGTGCTGGCCGGCACGCAAGGCATGCGCAACCACGCCAAGACCGACCGGGCATTCGACCTGGCCACCCGGAAAGGGCTGCCCGTGGTGCTGTTCGCCGAGGGCGGCGGTGGCCGGCCGGGCGACACCGACGTCGGCGGCGTCGCCGGGCTGGACGTGCCGACGTTCCGGATGCTGGCCGCGCTGAGCGGGCGGGTGCCGTTGATATCGATCGTCTCCGGCCGGTGCTTCGCCGGGAACGCCGCGCTGGCCGGGGTGTGCGACGTGATCATCGCGACCCCGGACGCCAACATAGGGATGGGTGGGCCGGCGATGATCGAGGGCGGCGGGCTCGGCGTGTACCCGCCGGAGGCCATCGGTCCGATCGGCGTGCAGCGGCGCAACGGCGTGGTCGGCCTGGTCGCGCGCGACGAGGCGCACGCGGTATCGCTGGCCAAGCAGTATCTGTCGTATTTCCAGGGCTGCGTGGACGATTGGGCCGCGCCAGATCCGCGGCTGGCCCGGCATGTGGTGCCGGAGAACCGATTACGCGCCTACGACGTGCATCGGGCGATCGAGGCGATCGTCGACACCGGCTCGGTGCTTCAGTTGCGACCCGACTACGGCGTCGGCATCGTCACCGCCCTCGTCCGCGTCGAAGGGGCGGCGTACGGGCTGATCGCGAACAGCACCCACCACCTGGGCGGCGCCATCGACGCCGAGGCGGCCGACAAGGCCGGCGACTTCCTGGCCCTCTGCGAATCGTTTGGGCTGCCGGTCATTTCGCTGTGCGACACCCCTGGCTTCATGGTGGGCCCCGATGCGGAGGTCCAGGCGGCGGTCCGGCGGTTCGGGCGGATGTTCGTGCTGGGCGCGCGGTTGACCGTGCCGCTCGGGATGATCATCCTGCGCAAGGGATACGGGCTGGGCGCGATGGCGATGGCCGGCGGTTCCTTCCGCGCCCCGCAATTCACCGTCGCGTGGCCGACCGGCGAGATCGGCGGGATGGGGCTCGAGGGCGCGGTGCGCCTCGGGTTCAGCAAGGAGCTGGCCGCCGAGGGCGACCCCGTCAAACGCCAGGAACTGTTCGACAAGCTGGTGGCCGCGGCCTACCAGCACGGCAAGGCGCTGCGGGCCGCCACCACATTCGAACTCGACGACGTCATCGACCCCGCGGAATCCCGGGCCTGGATCACCAGGCTCCGGGAGGCCCGGAGCTGATCAGGCGTGGCCGGAACCGCAGCCGACGCCGGGCAGGCAACCCTGTCCGCCCGGAATGCCGCCGGGTCCCGCGTTTTGGCCGCCGGAGCCGCAGCCGACGCCCGGCACGCAGCCCTGACCGCCGGGACCGCCGCCGGGCCCGTTGAACTGGCCACCGGAGCCGCAGTTGCCGTTCGCGTCGCAACCGCCGCCGCCCGGGTCGTCCTTGAAGACGACGTGCGTGGGCGCCGCGGACGGCGCAGCCGCGACGACGTGGGAATCGGTCATGGCGATCGGCGCCACGGCGATCGCAGCGGCCGCCGCCCCGCCCACCATCAGTCTTTTCATGGGGGTTAATTTCACTGACATGCGCGTCGCATACCACGCACACACCCGCATAAACATCGGCAAACGCACCGCAACGGAAGGCGCACCACGATGACATCACTGGATCTGAGCGGCCGAACCGCGATCATCACCGGCGCCTCCCGCGGCATCGGGCTCGCGATCGCCCAGCAGCTCGCGGCCGCGGGGGCGAACGTGGTGCTCACCGCCCGCAAGCAGGAGGCCGCCGACGAGGCCGCCGCGCAGGTGGACGGCAACGCCCTGGGCGTCGGGGCGCACGCGGTCGACGAGGACGCCGCCCGGCGCTGCGTGGACCTCACGCTCGAACGTTTCGGCAGCGCGGACATCCTGATCAACAACGCCGGCACCAACCCGGCCTACGGCCCGCTGATCGACCAGGACCACGCCCGCTTCACCAAGATCTTCGACGTCAACCTCTGGGCGCCGCTGCTGTGGACCTCGCTCGTCGTCAAGTCGTGGATGGGCGAGCACGGCGGCGCGATCGTCAACACCGCCTCCATCGGCGGCCTGCACCAGTCGCCGGCCATGGGGATGTACAACGCCACCAAGGCCGCGCTGATCCACGCCACCAAGCAGCTGGCGCTGGAGCTCTCGCCCCGCGTCCGCGTCAACGCGATCGCCCCCGGCGTGGTGCGCACCCGGCTGGCCGAGGCGCTGTGGAAGGACCACGAGGACCCGCTCGCGTCCTCGATCGCGCTCGGGCGCATCGGCGAGCCCGCCGACGTCGCCGCGGCCGTGGCCTTCTTGGTTTCCGACGCCGCGAGCTGGATCACCGGTGAAACGATGGTCATCGACGGTGGCCTGCTGCTGGGCGCGGCGCAGGGCTTTCAAACGCGGCCGCAGGGCTAGCCATGAGCACCGAAGAGTGGTCGGTCGACCTCCAGGGGCGGGTGCAGGCGCTGCTGGACGAGCACGACCCGGCGGCCACCGACGCGCGCGAATTCCTTGGGGCGCAATACGATGCGGGGCTGGCCTGGGTGCATCTGCCGCGCGGCTTCGGCGGCCTTGACCTGCCGCGCAAGGCTCAGGAACTCGTCGACGCCCAGCTGTCCGCGGCGGGCGCGCCGGTGGGTGGCACCCCCAAGAACTTCATCGGCATGGGGATGGCGGCGCCCACCATCGCCGCGTTCGGCACCGACGAACAGAAGCGAAAGTTTCTGCGCCCCTTGTTCACTGGCGAGCAGGTGTACTGCCAGTTGTTCAGCGAACCCGGCGCGGGATCGGACCTGGCGGGGTTGGCAACCCGGGCGGTCCGCGACGGTGACGACTGGATTGTCAACGGGCAGAAGGTGTGGACGTCGATGGCGCAGCACGCGCAGATGGCCATCCTGGTCGCCCGCACCGACCCGACGGTGCCCAAACACTTTGGCCTGACGTACTTCCTGTGCGACATGACCCAGCCCGGCGTCGAGGTGCGTCCGCTGCGCCAGATCACCGGCGAGGCCGAATTCAACGAGGTGTTCCTCACCGAGGTCCGGGTGCCCGACGCGAACCGGCTCGGCCCGGTCGGCGGCGGCTGGCGGGTCGCGACCACCACGCTCAACAACGAGCGCGTCGCCATCGGCACCCGCGCCGGAACTCCGCGTGAGGGCGGCATGATCGGGAAGGTCACCAAGGCGTGGCGGGACAACCCCGCGCTGCGCGACCCCGCGCTGCACGACGAGCTGACGAAACTGTGGGTCGACGCGGAGGTGCTCCGGCTGGCCGGCGAACGGTTGCGGCAACAGGCCCAGGCCGGTCAGCCCGGGCCGGAAGGCGCGGGCATGAAGATCGCCTTCGCCAAGCTGGCGCAAGCCATTTCGGGTTTCGAGATCGAGCTGCACGGCGAGGCGGGTCTGCGGTACGACGACTGGACCATGCGCAGGACCGAGACCGTCGACCTGATCGGGCGCGAGCCCGGTTACCGCTACCTACGCGCGCGCGGCAATTCGATCGAGGGCGGCACCTCGGAAATCCTGCGCAACACCATCTCCGAACGCATCCTCGGCCTGCCCGGCGAGCACCGCGTCGACAAGGATGTCGCCTGGAAGGACCTGGATCGATGAGCGACCTGCTGTACTCCGATACCGAGGAGGCTTTGCGCGACAGCGTTCGGCACCTGTTCGCCGACCGTTGCCCGCCGGAAGCGGTGGCCCGCGCCTACGACGCCGAGCCACCAGACTTCTCGAACGTCTGGCGCACCCTGGCCGTCGAGCTGGGGGTGGCCGGCCTGCTGGTCCCGGAGTCGCTCGGCGGCGCGGGCGCCGGCGCTCGGGAGGCCGCGGTCGTCATGGAGGAGATCGGCCGGGCCGTCGCGCCGGTGCCGTACTTGTCCAGCGCGGTGCTGGCCACGGTCGCGCTGTTGGCCGCCGGCGACACCGAAACCGTCTCCGCGCTGTCGCGAGGTGAGCTGACCGCCGCGTTGGCGGTGCCGTTGTCGACCGGGCCCGGCGATCCGGTGCCGGCGGTGAGCGGCGGCGCCGACGGGTTGAGCGGATCGGTCACCAGCGTCGCCGGCGCCGCCGAGGCGGACGTGCTGGTGGTGCCGGTCGCCGGCCCGGACGGGCTGGAGCTGCATACCGTCTCCCGGCCCGCCGCGGGTGTCCAGGTGTCGCCGCTGCTGGCCTTGGACATGACGAGACCCCTTGCGGACGTGAGCTTTTCGGCGGCCGACTCGTCGCGCGTCGGGCCGGCGGACGGCCCGATCGCCGAGGCCCTGCGCACCGGGGCGGCGCTGCTGGCGTCCGAGCAACTCGGAGTCGCCCAGTGGTGTTTCGCGACGACCCTGGATTATGCCAAGCAGCGCAAGCAGTTCGGCCGCGCGATCGGCTCGTACCAGGCGATCAAGCACCGGCTGGCCGATCTGTGGTTAGAGGTCAGCGCCGCGACCGCGGCGGCCCGCCACGCCGCCGACACGTGCGCCCGGGACGACGACGACGCGCCCGTCGCGGCGGCCCTCGCCCAGGCATATTGCAGCGGCGTCGCCGTGCACGCGGCCGAGGAGTGCGTCCAGCTACACGGTGGCATCGGCATGACGTGGGAGTATCCCGCCCACCTGTACCTCAAGCGGGCCAAGAGCGACCAGTTGGCCTTCGGCACCGCATACCGTCACCGGGCCCGCCTGGCCGCGTTGGTGGGCCTGCCCCCCAGTTAGTTGCGCTCGCACTGATTTTTAGCGCGGAGCGGACGCCGGATGGGAAACTCTCTGTCGCGCAGCGACATTCGTCGGCGTGCGGGCGTGTCGCCCCGATGTGCCCGTCACCGCACTCGCATTTCATGAGAATGTGTCGGTCCCGCTCACGAATCCCGGAGGTGACGAGCATCGGAATGCGCGTGCTGCTGTCCACCCACGACTCGCGCGGGGCGGTCGAACCGCTCGCAGCGGTCGGGGTTCAGTTGCGGGCGCTCGGCGCCGAGGTTCGGGTGTGCGCACCGCCGGACCGGGAATTCGCGGACTTGCTCGCCGATATCGGCCTGCCGCTGGTGCCATTCGGCGATTCGTGGCGCGCGATGGCGGCAAGCCTCACGCCCTCGGAGGACCAGTTGCGCCGGCACCTGGACGGGCTCGTCGCCGCGCAGTTCGACACCGTGGCCGCCGCGGCCGACGGATGCGACCTGCTGGTGGCGACCGGATTCCCGCCGGTCGCGGCGGGTGCGCGGTCGGTGGCCGAGCGGTTGGGCATCCCCTACGTGTACGTGAGCTACCAACCCACGATCCTGCCGTCGCCCCACCACCTGCCCCCCACCTATGCCGGCCAGCTGCCGGAGGGCCTGATCGACAACCGGGTGCTGTGGCGGACGGACGCGCAGCAGATGAACACGCTGTTCGGCGCGACACTCAACAGTCACCGCGCGAGGCTGGGCCTCCCGCCGCTGGACGACGTCCGCGACTATGCGCTCACCGAGCGTCCCTGGCTGGCGGTGGACCCGGTCCTGAGCCCGTGGCCGGAAAACAGCGGGCTTGACGTGATCCAGACCGGGGCGTGGCTGCTGGCCGACGAACGCCCCCTTCCGCCGGCGCTGTCGGCGTTCCTGGACGCCGGGCCGGCGCCGGTGTACGTGGGCTTCGGCAGCATGCCCATGCGTGCCGCCAAGGACCTTTCCCGGGCCGTCGTCGAGGCCGTGCGCGCGCACGGCCACCGCGCGATTCTTTACCGCGGCTGGTCCGGCCTGGCCCCGATAGACGACCGGGACGACTGCCTCGGTGTCGGCGAGCTGAACCATCGGGCGCTCTTCGCCCACGTCGCCGCCGTCGTGCACCACGGTGGCGCGGGCACCACGACCACGGCCGCGCGGGCCGGTGCGCCGCAGGTGTTGGTGCCCCAGGGCGCCGATCAGCCGTACTGGGCCGCCCGGGTGGCGGAGCTGGGCATCGGCAACGCGCATGACGGCCCGGCTCCGACGGCCGAGTCGCTGGCGGCCGCGCTCGAGCCGGTTTTGACGCCGCAGACCCGCGGTCGGGCGAGCGCGGTGGCCGCGACGATCCGCCCCGACGGTGCGAGCGTCGCCGCGACGCTGATGCTGGAGGGGTTAGGCACCTAAGGCCGAACCGAACACCTCGGTCATGACCTGCCAGTGCCGCTCGGCCGCGGCGGGGTCATAGGGCGTGTTGTCCGGCACCGCGAACCCGTGGGCGGCCGGATACCACTCGATGGTGTGCTGCACGCCGGCCGCGGTCAGCGCCTTGTCGAGCTGCTCGGCGTGGTCGCGGGTGAAGGACGCGTCGTCCTTGGCGCCGCCCACGTAGACGGTGGCGGTGATCCGGTCCGCGAGCAGATGCGGGCTGTCCGCGGTGTCGGTCACCAGCCCGCCGCCGTGGAACGACGCCGCGGCGGCGACGCGCTCCGGGACCCGGCCGGCGACCACCAGGGACGCGCGGCCGCCCATGCAGTAGCCGCACACGCCGAAGCGCTCCCCGCACACCTCCGGGCGGGTCGCGAGGTAGTCGAAGAACGCGGCGGCGTCGCCGGCCATCTTGTCCGGCGTGATGCTGCCGATCATGCCGAACAGGCGCCGGCGTTCCCGCTCGTCGCCGAAGACGGTGGCCATGTCGAACGGGGCCCAATCGCCGCTGCGGTAGTAGACGTCGGGAAGTAGCACGGCGTAACCGAATCCGGCCAGCTTGGCGGCCATCTGGTCGAAGGTGTCGCGCACCCCGCCGGCGTCGCAGTACATGACTACGCCCGGCCAGGGACCGGTTCCCTCGGGGGTGAACAGGCCGACGGGACACGTGCCATCGGCGGTGGTGACGTTGTCGGTGATTTTCGGCATGGCCTCCGTTCTACTCCGGAGGGCTGGACCGATTTTTTTGGCGTCGACCCGCCGCGCCCGGCTTCGCCGCGCTTGCGATCGCCGCGCAATTTTTCAGGCGGCGACCCGCCGCGCCCGGCTTCGCCGCGCTTGCGATCGCCGCGCAATTTTTCTGGCGTCGACCCGCCGCGCCCGGCTTCGCCGCGCTTGCGATCGCCGCTAAGCTGGCCGCGTGCCGGTTCCCACGCCCTACGAGGACCTGCTGCGCGTGGTGCTCGAGCGGGGCACGGCCAAATCCGACCGCACCGGCACCGGCACCCGCAGCCTGTTCGGCCAGCAGATCCGCTACGACCTGTCGGCCGGCTTTCCGCTGCTCACCACCAAGAAGGTGCATCTGAAGTCGGTGGTCTACGAGTTGCTGTGGTTCCTGCGCGGCGACTCCAACGTCGCCTGGCTGCGCGAGCACGGCGTCACCATCTGGGACGAATGGGCCAGTGCCACAGGTGATCTCGGACCGATCTACGGCGTGCAGTGGCGGTCGTGGCCCACGCCGACGGGCGAGCACATCGACCAGATCAGCGCGGCGCTGGACTTGCTGCGCACCGACCCGGACTCGCGGCGCATCATCGTGTCGGCATGGAACGTCGGGGAGATCCCGCAGATGGCGCTGCCGCCGTGTCACGCGTTCTTCCAGTTCTACGTCGCCGACGGGCGGTTGAGCTGCCAGCTGTATCAGCGCAGCGCCGACCTGTTTCTCGGGGTGCCGTTCAACATCGCCAGCTACGCGCTGCTCACCCACATGATGGCCGCGCAGGCGGGGCTGTCGGTCGGCGAGTTCGTCTGGACGGGCGGCGATTGCCACATCTACGACAACCACGTCGAGCAGGTGCGGACCCAGCTTAGCCGCGAGCCGCGGCCGTACCCGGAACTGGTTCTGGCGCACAGGGATTCGATCTTCGACTACACGTACGACGACGTCGTCGTGAAGAACTACGACCCGCACCCGGCGATCAAAGCCCCCGTCGCGGTATGACCCGCGCCGACGACGACGCCAGCGACGCTGGGGTCAAGGAGTGGCGAGTATGACGCAGCTGGGGTTGATCTGGGCTCAGTCGACATCCGGCATCATCGGCCGCGGCGGCGACATTCCCTGGCGGGTGCCCGAGGACCTGGCCCGCTTCAAAGAGCTGACCTTCGGGCACACGGTGGTGATGGGCCGGCGCACGTGGGAGTCGTTGCCGACCAAGGTCCGGCCGTTGCCGGGTCGCACCAATGTCGTACTCTCGCGCCGGGGGGACTTCGTCGCCGACGGGGCGCAGGTCGTCAGTTCGCTCGAAGCGGCCCTCGGCGGTTGCGAGGGCGAGCCGCAGACCTGGGTGATCGGCGGTGAGCAGGTTTATCTGCTCGCCCTGCCGCACGCCACCCGGTGCGAGGTGACCGAGGTCGAAGTCGACCTTCGACGCGACGACGACGACGCGTTGGCCCCGGTGCTCGACGACAGCTGGCTGGGCGAGACGGGGGAGTGGCAGGTCAGCCGCACGGGGCTGCGGTACCGGCTGCACAGCTACCGTCGGGCATGAGCCGTCGGTCTCCGCGCCCGTGACATACTCGGACGCGGGGGTCGGTCTCGACAAAGACATCAATTGCCAGGAGGGGGAATTGGCAGTGATAACCGAACCCACGAAATCGTTCACTCGCATGTTCAGGGGTTATGACCCGACCGCGGTCGACGCCCACATCGAGATGCTGACCACCAAGCAGCAGCTGTTGCTCTCCGACGTGGAGAGCCTGCGGACCCGGTTGAAGGAAGCCGGCGACCAGACGGCCGCGCTGCGCAAGGAGGTCGCGGTCCTCACCGACACCTCACCCTCACCCCACGCGGTGCAGCGGCGGATGGCGCAGATGCTGCGCCGCGCGGTCGACGAGGTTGCCGAGATGCAGGCCGAGGCGCGGAGCGAGGCGGACGCGCTGATCGCGGCGACCGAGGCCGAAGTCGAGGCCGCGCAGCGAAAGCACGAACAGGAGTTGGCGGAGATGGCCGAGCAACGAAAAGCCATGGAAACCGATTACGAGGAAACCAAGAAGCAGCTGGAGGCCGAATTGGCCGAGAAGCGTGCCGAAACCGAGGCGGCGATCGACAAGGCGTGGCGCGACGCCCAGCGGGAGGCCGATCACTACCGCGAGCAGGCCCGCCGCGCCGCCGACGAGGCGATTCAGCAACGGATCAGCGTCCTCGAGCAGTTGATGGGCGTCTACCGCGACCTCGAGGCGGTCCCGGCCGCTCTCGAGTCGGCCTATCAGGAGCAGAAGAACGCGCCGGAGCCCAGCGTCGTGGTGCCGCTGGACCGGAAGGTCAGCACGGGATAGGCGGTTCAGGCCGGGCTCGCCGCGTCGCGGCCGGACCCTGTCGCACCCGGGCGGTATTCTCGGCGCCGTGCCCAGCCGGACCCTGTCGGCCGACCAAGCCCGGCGCATCGCCGTTGCGGCCCAAGGCTTTAGCGAGCCGCGGCCCGCCGGTCCGGTCACCCGCGCCCACTTGAAGCGGCTGATATCGAGAATCCAAGTGCTGCAACTGGATTCGGTGTCCGTTGCGGTGCGCGCCCATTACGCCCCGGTGTTCAGCAGGCTCGGTCCCTACGACCGCGACGTGCTGGATCGCGCAGCCTGGGGGCCGCGGTCGTCGCGGCTGCTGGCCGAGTACTGGGCTCACGAGGCCGCGCTGGTGGCCGTCGACGACTGGCCGCTGCTGCGCTGGCGGATGCGCCAGTACACCCATGGCCGGTGGGGCACCCACATCGTCAAGGCCAATCCCCAGCTCGCCGAGGACATCGTCGCGGCCGTCACCGAGCTCGGGCCCAGCACGGCCGGGCAGATCGAAGCGCACCTCGCCTCGAAATACGCCGCGGAGCCACGCAGGAAGAAGGGCACGTGGTGGAACCGCAGCGACACCAAGTGGGTCGCCGAGGCGCTGTTCGCGGCGGGCGTGCTCACCACGGCCACCCGGGTGGGCTTCGCCCGCCACTACGACCTGGTGGAGCGGGTGCTGCCGGCGAGCGTGCTGGCGCGCGAGGTCGACGACTACGAGGCCGTCCGGGAGCTCACGCTGCGCGCGGCCGGCGCGCTCGGCGTGGCCACCGAGGCGGACATCCGCGACTACTTCCGGCTGTCGGCCCAGCAGGTCAAGCCGGCGGTCGCGGACCTGGTGGCCGCGGGGGATATCGAACGGGTCGAGGTGGACGGCTGGCCCGCGCCGGCCTACCTGCGCACCGGCCGGGCGGTGCCGCGTTCCGACCGGGGCACCGCGCTGTTGTGTCCGTTCGACCCGCTGATCTTCTTTCGGCCGCGGGTCGAGCGGTTGTTCGGGTTTCATTACCGCATCGAGATCTACACCCCGGCGGCCAAGCGCCAATACGGCTACTACGTGTGGCCGCTGCTGATGGACGGGCGACTGGTCGCGCGCGTCGACCTCAAGGCCGACCGGGCCGCCGACACGCTGCGCGTGATGGGCGCGTTCGGCGAGCCGGACATCCCGCGGCCGCGCGTGCTGCGGGCGCTGGCCGGTGAACTGCGGTCCATGGCCGCATGGCTGGACCTGGGCGGGTTCAGCGTCGCCACCCGGGGCGACCTGGCCGCCGACCTGAGGGCGGTGAGCTGATGCGGGCGACGGACAAGGACCTCAAGGACACGCTGTGGAGGGCGGCCAACAAGCTGCGCGGCTCCCTGTCGGCCAGCCAATACAAGGACGCCATCCTCGGGCTGGTGTTCCTCAAGCACTCCTGCGCCGCGCAGTGGGAAGCGTTGGCGCACAACGCGGAACGCGCGGATATCGGCCGGCTCGTCGATGACGCGATGGAGGCCGCGGCGCTGCCCCGGCTGTACGACAGCCTCGACCAACGCCGCCTCGGGGAGCTGCTGCGCCTGCTCGACGCCGCGCCCGTCGGCGAACGAGGACGCGCGCGGGACCTGATGGGCGAGGTGTACGAGTACTTCCTGGGCAACTTCGCGCGCGCGGAAGGGCGGCGGGGCGGCGAATTTTTCACCCCGCCCAGCGTGGTCCGGGTGATCGTCGAGCTGCTGGAACCCTCGGGCGGGCGGGTTTATGACCCGTGCTGCGGCTCGGGCGGGATGTTCGTGCAGACCGAGCGGTTCATCGCCGAACACGACGGCGACCCCGCGCGGGTCACGATTTTCGGACAGGAAAGCGTTGAGCAGACCTGGCGGATGGCCAAGATGAACCTCGCCGTGCACGGCATCGACGACACGGGCCTGGGCGCGCGCTGGGGCGACACGTTCGTCGAGGACCAACACGCCGGCGTGCAGATGGATTACGTGCTGGCCAATCCGCCCTTCAACATCAAGGATTGGGCGCGCGACGAGCGGGACCCGCGCTGGCGCTTCGGTGTTCCGCCCGCCGGCAACGCCAACTACGCGTGGCTTCAGCACATCCTGTCCAAGCTGGCCCCCGGCGGCAAGGCCGGTGTGGTGATGGCGAACGGTTCGATGTCGTCGAACACCCTGGGGGAGGGCGACATTCGCGCGCGAATCGTCGACGCCGACCTGGTGTCGTGCATGGTGGCGCTGCCCGCGCAGCTGTTTCGCTCCACGTCGATCCCGGTGTGTCTGTGGTTCTTCGACACCGACAAGGGCCACCGGTCCGGCCAGGTGCTGTTCATCGACGCCCGTGAGCTCGGCTACCTGATCGATCGCGGCGAACGGGCGCTGACGCACGAGGAGGTGCGGCGCATCGCCGACGCCTACCGCGCGTGGCGCGGATCGGGCTCTACGGCCGCGAAAGACCTTGAATATAACGATGTTCCGGGGTTCTGCGGCTCCGCGTCGATCGGCGAGATCGCCGCGGCCGGCTACACCCTGACGCCGGGACGTTACGTCGGCACGCCCGCCGCCGCGGACGACGGCGAACCGGTCGATCAGAAGATCACCCGCCTGACCGGTGAGCTGCTGACCGCGCTCGACGAATCCGCACGCCTGGAAAGCGTTGTGCGCCAACAACTGGAGCGCCTGCGGTGAAAACCACGCTGGGTGAGCACCTGCTCTTCAGCACCGGCGCGCCGCGGCGAGCGCCCGGCGGGCAATTCCGCGTCTACGGCGCCAACGGGGCCATCGGGTACGCCACCGAACACAACGCGACGGGCCCGCTGATCGTGCTCGGGCGCGTCGGCTCGCAGTGCGGCACCCTGCGGTACTGCGAATCCGACGTCTGGGTCACCGAAAACGCACTGGTCTGCCGGGCCAAGGACGCACGGGACACGCGGTACTGGTACTACGCGATGCAAACCTGCCGACTGGGCGATCACCGATCCGGATCGGGACAGCCGCTGCTCAACCAGCGGATCCTGCGCGACGTGGCGGTGCGCAGCGTGGCGGCCCCGCAGCGGGCGGCGATCGCCGAATTGCTCGGCGCCCTCGACGACAAGGTGTCCGCCAACGAGCGGGTGATCGCGGCCGCCGAGAACCTGATGGTGGCCATCGCGGGGTCGGCCCCCGGGCGCGCGCCGCTGGGCCGCCTGGCGAGCCGGTCGTCGGCGTTCGTCACCGTGGCCGAATTCGACGAGGTGGTCGCGCACTTCAGCCTGCCGGCCTTCGACGACGGGGCGAATCCCCGCGTCGTGAGCGCCGAGTCCATCAGGAGCGGCAAGTACCTCCTCTCGGTGCCCTGCGTCTTGTTCGCGAAGCTGAATCCGCGAATCCCGCGCATCTGGAACGTGGCCGTCCTGCCGCCGGAAATGGCCGTGGCCAGCACCGAGTTCGTCGCCCTGACGCCCACCGGGGTCGACGCCTCAGCCCTGTGGTCCGCCGTGCGCCACCCGCACGTCTCCGACCGGTTGCGGCGGCGGGCGGCCGGCACGTCGGGCAGCCACCAGCGGATCCGGCCGGGCGATCTGCTGGACGTCCGGGTCCCCGACGTCCGGCGCCTGCCGGCCGCGGCCCGGCAAACGATCACCGGCCTGGGGGCGCTGTGCCATGCCCGTCGCACCGAGAGCGCGCGGTTGGCCGCGTTCCGCGACGCGCTGCTGCCACCGCTGATATCGGGTGAACTCCGCGTTCGGCCAGCGCGTTAAGGTGAGCGCCGTGGCCGAGACCGCGCCGCTGCGCGTGCAACTGATCGCCAAGACAGAGTTCCTGGCGCCGCCGGACGTGCCCTGGACCACGGACGCCGACGGCGGGCCGGCGCTGGTGGAGTTCGCCGGCCGCGCCTGCTATCAAAGCTGGTCCAAACCCAATCCCAAGACGGCGACCAATGCCGGCTACCTCAAGCACATCATCGACGTGGGCCATTTCTCGGTGCTCGAACACGCGAACGTGTCGTTCTACATCACCGGCATCTCCCGGTCGCTCACCCACGAGCTGATCCGGCACCGGCATTTCTCCTTCTCCCAGCTGTCGCAGCGCTACGTGCCGGAGGGCGAGTCGCACGTCGTGGTGCCGCCGGGCATGGAAGACGACCCCGAGTTGCGACGGATCCTGACCGATGCCGCCGACGCCAGCCGGGCCACCTACGCCGAGCTGTTGGCCAGGCTGGAGGCCAAATTCGCCGACCAGCCCAACGCCATTTTGCGGCGCAAGCAGGCGCGTCAGGCCGCGCGGGCCGTGCTGCCGAACGCGACCGAGACCCGCATCGTCGTGACGGGCAATTACCGCGCCTGGCGGCACTTCATCGCCATGCGCGCCAGCGAGCACGCCGACGTGGAAATCCGGCGGCTGGCCATCGAGTGCCTGCGCCAGCTCTGGAACGCCGCGCCCGCGGTGTTCGCCGACTTCGAGATCTCGACGCTGGCCGACGGGACCGAGGTCGCGACCAGCCCGCTGGCGACCGAGGCCTGATTCCCGGCGGCCGTGGCAGGCCCGCGCCGTTACTAAAGACCTTGCCGCCGCCAGGTAACCTAAAGACCGTGAGCACCGTCGGATTCGACGCCCCGGCACGGTTGGGAACCGTCCTGACCGCGATGGTGACGCCGTTTGCTCCCGACGGTTCGCTCGACACCGCCGCCGCGGCGCAGTTGGCGAACCACCTGGTAGACGCCGGATGCGACGGCCTGGTGGTCTCCGGAACCACCGGCGAGTCGCCCACCACCACCGATGACGAGAAGCGGGAACTGGTGCGCGTCGTGCTGGAGGCCGTCGGCGACCGCGCGCGCGTTATCGCCGGCGCGGGCACCTATGACACCGCTCACAGCGTCCGCCTGGCAAAGGCCTGCGCGGCGGAGGGCGCGCACGGATTGCTGGTGGTGACGCCCTACTACTCCAAGCCGCCGCAGAGCGGGCTGATCGCGCATTTCACCGCCATCGCCGACGCCACCGACCTGCCGGTGCTGCTCTACGACATCCCGCCGCGTTCGGTGATACCGATCGAGACCGCGACCATCCGCGCGCTGGCCGCCCACCCCAACATCGTGGGAATCAAGGACGCCAAGGCCGACCTGCACGCCGGCGGCCAGATCATCGCCGAGACCGGGCTGGCGTACTACTCCGGTGACGACGCGCTGAACCTGCCGTGGCTGGCCATGGGCGCCACCGGCTTCATCAGCGTGATCTCGCACCTGGCCGCGGGTCATCTCCGAGAAATGTTGTCCGCCTTCGCTTCCGGCGACATCGCCACCGCGCGGAAGATCAACACGACCGTCGCCCCGCTGTGTGACGCGATGAGCCGGCTGGGCGGCGTCACGTTGTCCAAGGCGGGGCTTCGCCTGCAGGGCATCGAGGTTGGCGATCCTCGCCTGCCGCAAATGCCCGCGACGCCCGAGCAGATCGATGCGCTTGCCGCCGATATGCGCGCGGCGTCGGTGCTCCGATGACCCAAAGGGTGGACCGTAAGTGGATGTAGACCTCACCCCTCCTGGTCGGTTGACGAATGGTGGGTTGCGGGTCACCGCGCTGGGCGGTATCAGCGAAATCGGCCGCAACATGACCGTTTTCGAGCATCTCGGCCGGCTGCTGATCATCGACTGCGGGGTGATGTTCCCCACCCACGACGAGCCCGGGGTGGACCTGATCCTGCCGGACCTGCGCCACATCGAAGACCGGCTTGACGACATCGAGGCGCTGGTGCTCACCCATGCGCACGAGGACCACATCGGCGGCATCCCGTTCCTGCTCAAGCTGCGCCCGGACATCCCGGTCGTCGGGTCCAAGTTCACCCTGGCGCTGGTCGCCGCGAAATGCCGTGAGCACCGGCTCAAGCCGGTCTTCGTCGAGGTGACCGAGGGGCAGCGCAGCACCCACGGCGTCTTCGAGTGCCAATACTTCGCCGTCAACCACTCCATCCCGGACGCGCTGGCGATCGCCGTCCACACCGGCGCGGGCACCGTCTTGCACACCGGCGACATCAAGCTCGACCAGCTGCCCCTGGACGGCCGGCCCACCGACCTGCCCGGCTTGTCCCGCCTCGGGGACGCGGGCGTGGACCTGTTCCTGTGCGACTCGACCAACTCCGAGATCCCCGGCGTGGGGCCGTCGGAAAGCGAGGTGGGTCCGACGCTGCATCGCCTGATCCGCGGCGCCGACGGCCGCGTCATCGTGGCGTGCTTCGCCTCCAACGTCGACCGCGTGCAGCAGATCATCGACGCCGCGGTCGCGTTGGGCCGGCGCGTCTCGTTCGTCGGGCGCTCGATGGTGCGCAACATGGGCATCGCCCGCGAGCTCGGGTTCCTGCGGGTGGCCGATTCCGACGTGATCGACATCGGCGCGGCCGAGCTGATGCCGCCCGAGCGGGTGGTGCTGATCACCACGGGCACCCAGGGCGAGCCCATGTCGGCGTTGTCGCGGATGTCGCGCGGCGAGCACCGCAGCATCACGCTGACCGCGGGGGACCTCATCGTCCTGGCGTCGTCGCTGATCCCGGGCAACGAGGAGGCGGTCTACGGCGTGATCGACGAGCTCGCCAAGATCGGCGCCCGCGTGGTCACCAATGCCCAAGCCCGCGTGCATGTTTCGGGGCACGCGTATGCCGGCGAGCTGTTGTTCCTCTACAACGGCGTGCGGCCGCGCAATGTGATGCCGGTGCACGGCACCTGGCGAATGCTGCGCGCCAACGCCAAGCTGGCGGCCAGCACCGGGGTGCCCGAGGAGTCAATCCTGTTGGCCGAGAACGGGGTCAGCGTCGACCTGGTCGCCGGCAGGGCGTCGATCGCCGGGGCGGTGCCGGTCGGCAAGATGTTCGTCGACGGGCTGATCAACGGCGACGTCGGCGACATTACGCTGGGGGAGCGGCTCATCCTGTCGTCGGGTTTCGTCGCGGTGACCGTGATCGTCCAGCGCGGCACCGGGCGTCCGGTGGTCGCGCCGCACCTGCACTCGCGGGGTTTCTCCGAGGACCCCAAGGCGCTAGAGCCGGCCGTGCGCCGGGTGGAGGCCGAGCTGGAAGCGCTGGTGGCCGAGAACATCACCGACCCGGGCCGCATCGCGCAGGCCGTCCGCCGCACCGTGGGCAAGTGGGTGGGCGAGACCTACCGGCGGCAGCCGATGATCGTGCCGACGGTCATCGAGGTCTGACCGTACCTGAGCGCCCGGCGCTACAACTTCTCCGCGTAGGCCGACCATTCGATTTGGGAGGCAGTGAGTTTGCGGCCGGTGGGTTCCACGTAACGCCGGACGAGTTCGTCGGGCCCGGCCTGCTCCAGCAGCCGCCAACCGTATTCCGCGACGAAGGCACCGACTTCCTCGGGCTGCAGGCCGAAGTGCCACAACTGCCGCCGCTGCCGCACGCTGCGGTACAGCGTGCGGGTGCCGTACAGGTTGGTGCCGTCGATGAAATCCCCGCGCACGTAGGTGAATACCAACCGGCTGCCCGGGGCGGCGGCGCGCAACCCCTCCAAGGTCCGTCTGACGGTGGCTTCCGTCAGGTATTGCGTGACGCCCTCGCAGATGAAGAACGCCCGGTAATCGGTGCGGTAGCCGTGCTCGGCCAGGGCGGTGAGCAGGTCGTCGCGCTCCAGGTCCAGCGCCACCTGGCGGACCGACATCGGCGGGCCGCCCAGCACCCGCCGGACCGTCTTGACCTTCCTGGCGATGTTCACCGGCAGGTCGACCTCGAAGACCGGGATCCGCACCTGCCGCGTGAGAAGGTAAGCGCGGGTGTCCAGTCCGGCGCCGAGGATGACGACCGCGTCGATGCCGTCGAGCGCCTCGGCGAGCTTGTCGCCGATGAAACGCTTGCGGCAGGCCAGGTTCGCCCACAGCCCGCGGCCGGACCATTCCGATCCGCGGATCATCAAGCGGCGCAACGGCGCGACCCGCGTCGCGGCCACCAGCCACCGCAGCGGCGGCGGCAGAAACAGCTCGGCCAGGTCGTCGTCCACCAGCCGGCGGGCCGGCGGCTCGTTGTGCTCGACGGCCGCCAGGACCATCGGGCCGAAGGCTGTCTGCGCGGCGGGATTTCGTGCCATACGCCGCTACTTGTTCAAGAAGCCGGCATCGACGGGCAGCGTGACGCCGGTGATGTAGCGGGCCTGGTCGGACACCAGCCACGCCACCGCGTTGGCGACGTCTTCCACATCCAGCACCTCCACCGGCATGGCGTTGCCCATGGCCCCGGGCGTATCGGTCGCGGCGGCCATCTTCGCGAGCCACTCGCGGGTGAACTCGTTGTTGATCATCGGGGTCTCGACACCGGACGGATGTATCGAGTTCACCCGAATATACTGCGTCGCAAGCAGATTCGCGTACACCCGCATCAGGCCCACCACGCCATGCTTGGCGGCGGCATAACCGACGGAACCGGCGTCCGGGCTGCCCACGCCGGCCAGGCCGGCGCTCGAACTGATCAGCACGATCGACCCGCCGGTGCCTTGGGCGACCATGGTCGGGATGGCAACCTTGATGGTGTTGTAGACGCCGGTGAGGTTGACGTCGATGACGTCGCGCCAGCCGTCGTCGCCGGATTGCATCGGGGCGATGCCGGCGTTGGCGACGACGATGTCGAGCCGGCCGAATTCGTCCAGGCCCGCCTGCAGCGCGGCCGACAGCGATGCCCGGTCGCGGACGTCGCCTCGGGCGGCGACGATGCGCGCGCCGGTGTCCTCGACCAACTTTACGGTTTGCGCCAGGTCTTCCTCGGTGGCCAGCGGATAGGGGACGCTGGCGATCTGATCGCACAGGTCGACCCCGATGATGTCCGCGCCGTCGGAGGCCAGCCGCACCGCGTGCGCGCGACCCTGGCCGCGCGCCGCGCCGGTGATGAAGGCGACCTTGCCCTCGAGTGGCCGCCCCATCAGGACCGGATCTGGCCCTTGTCCGGATCGCCCGCGGGCACGGGCTGCAGCATCTTGATGTCCGGCGCCCCGGCCAGGTGGTCGCCGGCCGCGGTGAACATCTTGGTGACGGCGGGCGCGGTGCTGTGCGCCTTGAGCGCCTCGGGGTCGGCCCACTGCTCCACGAAGACGAAGGTCTCGCCCGATTGGTGCAACGAGTACAACTGGCAGCCCGGTTCGTTGTGCACTTCCTCCACCGCCTGCGTGAGGATGTCACGGACGGTGTCGACCGATTCGGGTTTGACGGTCAAGGTGGCAACGACGACGACGGGCATGCTGGGGCCTCCTGCGGCTAAGGGGTGGGTGACGCGCACGGCTTTGTTACCTCGGTCACCGGTTGTCCACCCTACTCAGGCGACCCCGTGGCCCACCGGTCAGATGGGTCACAACCCCCAATCGTTACCAGTGTGGCGGGTGGTGCAGATGATATCGATGCGACTACCCTGGCCGACATGGCTAACAAGACCGCCACCCGCTCCAAAGCTCGAACGAGCAGGTCAAAGGCCAGTTCGCGAAGCGGGTCGGGTCGCACGCGGCCGGCGGCCCCCCGAAAGCGGCCGAGCAGGCCCGCCAAGCGGCGTCAGCATTCGCTAGTGGTGGCCGCCGGGCTGACCGGCGGCCGCGCCCTGCGCGCCACCTGGCTGATGGCCGCCCGCAGCACCGGAGGGGCGGCCCGGTCGATCGGGCGGGCCCGCGACATCGACCCGGGGCACCGCCGCGACGGGATCGCGCTGATGCTGCTGGGCCTGTCCGTCGTGGTCGCGGCGAGCTCCTGGTTCAGCGCCGCCCGGCCGGTCGGCGCCTGGGTGGACACGCTGTTGCGCACCTTCCTCGGCGCGGGTGTCCTGGCGCTCCCGGTCGTGACCGCCGTGGTGGCGGTGGCGTTGATGCGCACCCAGCCCAACCCCGACGCGCGCCCCAGGCTGATCCTGGGCGCCACCCTGATCGCGCTGTCCGTGCTGGGCCTGCGCCACCTGTGGTCCGGCTCGCCCGAGGACCCGGAGGCGCGCCGCCGCGCGGCGGGATTCATCGGCTTCGCCATCGGCGGCCCGCTGTCGGACGGGCTGACGGCCTGGATCGCGGCGCCGCTGTTGTTCATCGGCTTCATGTTCGGCCTGCTGTTGCTCACCGGGACCACCATCCGGGAGGTGCCCGACGCGATCCGCGCCATGGTCGGCGCCCGACTGCCCGGCGACGACTACGACGAGTACGACGACTACGACGAGTACGCGGATTCCGATGCGGCCGAAGACTTCTACGACGAGAGTGCGCTTGCCGACGACGGGCCGCAGGCCTGGCCGACGGCGGACCCGGCCCCGGCCCTGCGTGACAACGAGGACGACATTCCCACCACGCCGGAGCCGGCCATCGGGAAGAGCCGGCGCCGCGAGAAGAAGAAGACCGAGGTGCTGGACCGGGTCGTCGAGGGGCCTTACACCCTGCCGTCGATGGGCCTGCTGATCGCCGGCGACCCGCCCAAGAAGCGCAGCGCCGCCAACAACGTCATGGCCGAGGCCATCGGCGAGGTGCTCACCCAGTTCAAGGTCGACGCGGCGGTCACCGGCTGCACCCGCGGGCCGACGGTCACCCGCTACGAGGTCGAGCTGGGGCCGGGCGTGAAGGTGGAGAAGATCACCGCGCTGCAGAAGAACATCGCCTACGCGGTGGCCACCGAGAGCGTCCGGATGCTGGCCCCGATCCCCGGCAAGTCCGCCGTCGGCATCGAGGTGCCCAACACCGACCGGGAGATGGTGCGCCTGGCCGACGTGCTCACCGCGCCGTCGACCCGGCGCGACCACCACCCGCTGGTGATCGGGCTGGGCAAGGACATCGAGGGCGACTTCATCTCGGCCAACCTGGCCAAGATGCCGCACCTGCTGGTCGCCGGCTCCACCGGTTCGGGTAAGTCCAGCTTCGTCAACTCCATGCTGGTCTCGCTGCTGACCCGGGCCACCCCGGAGGAGGTCAGGATGATCCTGATCGACCCGAAGATGGTGGAACTCACGCCGTACGAGGGCATTCCGCACCTGATTACCCCGATCATCACCCAGCCGAAGAAGGCGGCGGCCGCGCTCGCGTGGCTGGTCGAGGAGATGGAGCAGCGCTACCAGGACATGCAGGCCTCCCGGGTCCGCCACATCGACGACTTCAACGAGAAGGTCCGCTCGGGCGCCATCACCGCGCCGCTGGGCAGCCAGCGCGAATACCGGCCCTACCCGTACGTGGTGGCGATCGTCGACGAGCTGGCCGACCTGATGATGACCGCGCCGCGGGACGTCGAGGACGCCATCGTGCGGATCACCCAGAAGGCGCGCGCGGCGGGCATCCACCTGGTGCTGGCCACCCAGCGCCCGTCGGTGGACGTGGTCACCGGGCTGATCAAGACCAACGTGCCGTCCCGGCTGGCGTTCGCCACGTCGTCGCTCACCGACAGCCGGGTGATCCTGGACCAGGCCGGCGCGGAGAAGCTGATCGGCATGGGTGACGGCCTTTTCCTGCCGATGGGCGCGAGCAAGCCGCTGCGCCTGCAGGGCGCCTACATCACCGACGAGGAGATCCAGGCCGTTGTCGGGGCCTGCAAAGTGCAGGCCGAGCCCGAGTACACCGAGGGCGTCACCACGGCCAAGCCGACCGGCGAACGCACCGACGTCGACCCCGACATCGGCGACGACATGGACGTGTTCCTGCAGGCGGTCGAGCTGGTGGTGTCCAGCCAGTTCGGCTCGACCTCGATGCTGCAGCGCAAGCTGCGCGTCGGCTTCGCCAAGGCCGGCCGGCTGATGGACCTGATGGAGACCCGCGGCATCGTCGGGCCCAGCGAGGGATCCAAGGCGCGCGAGGTGCTGGTCAAGCCCGACGAGCTGGCCGGCACGCTGGCCCTGATCCGCGGCGGCGCCGACGCCGACGGCGGCGAGCCCGAGGACTAGCGGGCGGTCGCCCGGTCGCCGAACGTGCACTCAGGGCGGGATTTCGGCGGATTTTTCGCCCTCAGTTCACGTTCGGCGGTCAGTGAGTCACAGCACCAGCAGCATCCGGGAGTTGCCCAGGATGTTGGGCTTGACGTAGCTCAGGTCCAGGAACTCGGCGACACCGATGTCGTAGGAGCGGCACATCTCCTCGAACACCTCGGCGGTGACCGGCGTGCCCTCGATCTCGGTGAAGCCGTGCTTGCCGAAGAACTCCGTCTCGAAGGTCAGCACGAACAGCCGCTTCAGCTGCAGTTCGCGAGCTACCTCCAGTAGCCGGTCGACGATCGCGTGGCCGATGCCGTGGCCGGTCATCGCCGGGTCCACGGCGACCGTGCGGACCTCGCCCAGGTCGGACCACATCACGTGCAGCGCGCCGCACCCGACGACCTTGTCCTCGCATTCGGCCACCCAGAATTCCTGGATGGCCTCGTACAGCGTCACCAGGTTCTTCTCGAGCAGGATCTTTCCCGCATACGTGTCGACGAGTTGCTTGATCGCGGGGACATCGGACGTTCGCGCGCGGCGCACCACCGGTCGGTAGTCATGCGAACTTTCGGTCACGGCTAACAGTATCGACATCGGGGACGGGTGCGCTGGTCACCGGTTATTCTGTTGCGGTGTCGGGGCAGCCGCAAACGGGTCCGCTTACGGGGCCGCCGGCCCGCGCTCATATCGCAAACCTCGCCAACACCCTGACGTTGCTGCGCCTGGTGCTGGTCCCGATCTTCCTGCTCGCACTGTTCGCCAAGGACGGTCACGAGATCGCCTTCCGGATCGTGGCTTTCGCGATTTTCGCGATCGCGTGCATCACCGACCGGCTGGACGGCCTACTGGCCCGCAACTACGGCATGGCAACCGAATTCGGCGCGTTCGTCGACCCGATCGCGGACAAGACGCTGGTCGGATCGGCGCTGATCGGGCTCTCGATGCTCGGCGACCTGCCCTGGTGGGTCACGGTGCTGATCCTGGCCCGCGAGTTCGGGGTGACCGTGCTGCGGCTGGCCGTGATCCGCCGTGGGGTCATCCCCGCTAGCTGGGGCGGCAAGGTCAAGACCGTCGTCCAGGTGGTGGCGATCGGCTTGTTCATCCTGCCGCTGACCGGGCCGCTGCGGGTCACGGCCGCGGTGGTGATGGGGGCGGCCATCCTGCTGACCGTCGTCACCGGCATCGACTACGTCGTCTCGACCGTGCGGGAAATACGCCGGACCGCCGACTGAATCTCGGCCGCCGAACGGGAACCAAGACCGCAGCGCCGGCGTTTCACGTAGTGAGCGCCTGCCGAACGCGGCCGATCACGTGCCGGGCGGGCTGACTGGACGAAGGAGGGCAGAAATGCCGCCATTGGTGCGCGAGGTCATCGGCGACGTGCTGCGCGAGGCCCGCATGACGCAGGGCCGCACGCTGCGCGAGGTGTCCGATTCGGCGCGGGTGAGCCTCGGGTACCTGTCCGAGGTGGAACGCGGCCGCAAGGAGCCGTCCAGCGAGCTGCTCAACGCGATCTGCGAGGCGCTGCAGGTGCCGCTGTCGTCGGTGCTCACCGACGCCGGCGAGCGGATGGCAGGCGTCGAACGGGCTCACGAACACGCCGTGCCCGCCGACGGGCTGCGCGGCCCCAGCATCGACGTCGACACCAAGGTCGTCATCCCGCCGGTCGCCTCCCTGGCGATCGCCTGAGCGCGGGGATCCGGCGTTAGGGGTGGGGCGACGGGCGTCGACCCACTAAATTGAGCGACAAGCGACGGCCCATCCAGGGGCCGTCCGGCCCACAAGAAGCGAAGGCGGAGCTCACTCATGGCCAATCCGTTCGTCAAAGCGTGGAAGTACCTCATGGCGCTGTTCAACGCGAAGATCGACGAGCACGCCGACCCCAAAGTGCAGATTCAGCAGGCCATCGAGGAAGCGCAACGCACGCATCAGGCGCTGACTCAGCAGGCGGCCCAGGTGATCGGCAACCAGCGCCAGCTGGAAATGCGGCTCAACCGGCAGCTCGCGGACATCGAAAAGCTTCAGGTCAACGTGCGTCAGGCCCTGACGCTGGCCGACCAGGCCACCGCCTCAGGTGACGCCGCCAAGGCCGCCGAGTACAACAACGCCGCCGAGGCGTTCGCGGCCCAGTTGGTCACCGCCGAGCAGAGCGTCGAGGACCTCAAGACGCTGCACGATCAGGCGCTGAGCGCGGCCGCCCAGGCCAAGAAGGCGGTCGAGCAGAACGCGATGGTGCTGCAGCAGAAGATCGCCGAGCGCACCAAGCTGCTCAGCCAGCTCGAGCAGGCCAAGATGCAGGAGCAGGTGAGCGCCTCGCTGCGGTCGATGAGCGAGATCGCCGCGCCCGGCAACGTGCCCAGCCTCGACGAGGTGCGCGACAAGATCGAGCGCCGCTACGCCAACGCGGTCGGCGCGGCGGAGCTCGCGCAGGGTTCGGTGCAGGGCCGGATGCTCGAGGTCGAGCAGGCCGGGGTGCAGATGGCCGGCCACTCCCGGCTCGAGCAGATCCGCGCCTCGATGCGCGGCGAAGCGCTGCCGACCGGTGGCACGCCCGCCGCCGGGGCGACCCCCGCGACCCCCGCTCCCGCCGAGACCACCGGGGGCGCGGTCACCGAGAAACCCTTTGGCCAGTAACGCGGTGTCGTGTCGGTGAGCGGGACGCAGCGCGGGCTCTGGCGCTCGCTGCTGGGGCGCGGGTTGGCCACCGCCGCCGACCTGTCCGACCTGGTGGCCCAGAAGATCAGCGCCGCAACGGATCCGCGTGCGCGGCTGCTGCGGCGGCAGCGCCGCGCGCTGCGGTGGGGCCTGATATTCGCCGCCGGTTGCGTGTTCTGGGCGGCGGTGACGATACTGCTGGCGGCGTGGGGTTGGTTTGCGCTCCTGCTGGAGATCACCGGCGCCGTCGCGGTCGTGATGGCGATCCCCGCGACGCTGTTGCTGCTGCGCTACCGGTGGCTGCGCGCCGAGCCGTTGCCCACGCCACGCCCGACGAACGTGCGCCGGCTGCCGCCGCCCGGCTCGGCGGCGCGGCCCGCGATGTACGCGCTGGGCGCCTCCGAACGCGGGTTCCTGTCGCTGTTGAACGTGATCGAACGGGGCTCGATGCTGCCGACCGCGGAAATCCGCGACCTGACCGCGGCGGCCAACAAGAGCTCGGCGGCCATGGCGGCCACCGCCGCGGAGGTGGTGTCGATGGAGCGGGCGGCCCAGTCCAGCGAATCATCGCGGTCCTACCTGGTGCCCACCATCAACGCGTTCACCGCGCAGCTGAGCGCCGGCGTCCGCCAGTACAACGAGATGGTCACCGCCGCAGCGCAATTGGTGTCCTCGGCCAACGGCGATCAGTTCGCCGCGTCGCAGCGCTACCGCGCCGAGCTGACCGGAGCCACCGACCGCCTGGTCGGCTGGGCGCAGGCGTTCGACGAACTCGGCGGCTTGCGCGGCGCCAGCTAGCCTAGAACGTCGCTTTGAGCGACGGCAGCACCACCGCCGCCAGGCCGCGAACGGTGGCCTTCAACATGTCGAAGAAGTCGAAGTAGTCGCGCCACAACGTGATTCGCCCGTCCTGAACTTCGAACACGCCGCAAACCCAGAACTGCAGCCGGACCGGGCCGAAGATCAGGGCGTCGGTGCGCTCGGTGAGCACCGCCCCGCCGTCGGCGGCGATGCGGTGGATCTTCACCTCGAAGGCGGCCCGGCCGTCCATCTGGCGAAACAGCTTCATCGCTCTGGCGCGGCCGTGAATGGTCGGCAACCCCACGTTCTCGTAGACGAGGTTGTCGGCCAGTGCCGCATCGGCGGTGTCGTAATCCGCGTCCTGCAGGGCGTTCAGGAAACCCTCGACCGTGCGGGTGTTCGCGACGCCTGTCCCAGTCAGCTCGGTCATGAGTGCCAGCGTAGGCGAGCGTCGCGGCCGCGCGCTGTGGCAGGGTAAGGCCGATGCGCGTCGCCGTGGTCGCCGGGCCGGATCCCGGGCACTCGTTTCCGGCGATTGCGCTGTGCCAACGCTTCGCCGAAGCCGGCGACGAGCCCACGCTTTTCACCGGCGCCGAGTGGGTCGACACCGCCCGCGCCGCCGGCATCGGTGCCACCCAGCTGGACGGTCTGGTCGCCACCGACGACGACGTCGACGCCGGGGCCCGGATCCACCGGCGGGCCGCGCGGATGGCCGTCCTCAACGTGCCGGCGCTGCGCGAGCTGGCGCCCGACCTGGTGGTGTCCGACGTCATCACCGCCGGCGGCGGGATGGCCGCCGAGCTGTTGGGCATCCCGTGGATCGAGCTGAACCCGCACCCGCTGTACCTGCCCTCCAAGGGATTGCCGCCGATCGGCAGCGGACTGGCGCCGGGCACCGGCATCCGCGGCCGGCTGCGCGACGCGACCATGCGCGCGCTCACCGCGCGGTCGTGGCGCGCGGGCCTGCGCCAGCGCGCGGCCGTGCGGGTCGAAATCGGATTGCCGGCCCGCGACCCGGGGCCGCTGCGGCGGCTGATCGCCACCCTGCCCGCCCTCGAGGTGCCGCGGCCGGACTGGCCGGCCGAGGCCGTGTTGGTGGGCCCGCTGCACTTCGAACCGACCGATCGCGTGCTGGACATCCCGGCGGGCTCGGGACCCGTCGTGGTGGTGGCGCCGTCGACCGCGTTGACCGGCACCGAGGGGCTGGCCGAGGTCGCGCTGGCGCAGCTGCGGCCGGGGGAGACGCTGCCGGCCGGGTCCCGGCTGGTGGTTTCCCGGTTGGGCGGGGCGGAGCTGCGGGTGCCGCCGTGGGCGGTGGTCGGGCTGGGCAGCCAGGCCGAGCTGTTGACCCACGCCGACCTGGTGATCTGCGGCGGCGGGCACGGGATGGTGGCCAAGACGTTGCTGGCGGGGGTGCCGCTGGTGGCGGTGCCCGGCGGTGGTGATCAGTGGGAGGTGGCCAACCGGGTGGTCCGCCAGGGCAGCGGACGGCTGATCCGGCCGTTCACAGCCGAGGCGTTGGTGGCCGCGGTGAACGAGGTGCTGTCGTCGCCCCGTTATCGGGCCGCCGCCCAGGCGGCGGCCGCTAGCATCGCCGGCGTGGCCGATCCGGTGCGGGTGTGCCACGAGGCGTTGGCGATGGCGGGATGACAGGGGGAGGGCAACGGCAATGAGGACGATCGCCGCCGGCGGCCTGCTGCTCGCCCTGATGTTCGGCGCGGGCGTCGCGCACGCCGATGCCGGCGACGAGCAGCAGGCGTGCCAGCTGATGGACGACCCGGCGGCCGCCGAGCAGGGTTTGGCTCCGGTCGAATACGCCTTCATGCAGTTGCGCTCGCGGATGTCGGCGCAGCGCGCGCGGACCATCATGTCCGAGGCCGTCCAGGACTACTGCCCCAACCACCTGGTCGACCTGCCGGCGAGCTGGCGGTGACGCGCGCGGTGTCCGATCGCGGTCCGGTGGGTATCTTGCTGGCGTGCGGCTAACGGAATTCAATGAGCGGGTCGTCCTGCGATTCGGCGCGGCGTACGGCTCTTCGGTGCTGGCGGATCATGTGCTGACCGTGTTCGACGGCCGCACCGCCGCCCAGGCGATCGAGGACGGGGTCGAACCCCGTGACGTGTGGCGCGCCCTGTGCGTCGACTTCGACGTGCCGCGCGAACAGTGGTGAAAGCGCCGCCTATTCGTAGGGCGGGTATTCGTGCTGTCGCAGCAGCTTGGCCAGGTGGACGGCGTTGCGGGCCGCCGTTTCGGTCGTGGCGGCCACCGCCTCCGGCACGTCGTCCAGGTCGTTGAAGTTGGTCCCCTGCATCGCCTCGCCGTTCCAGTAGGTGCAGCCCTGCGCGGGGATCGAGAACCCGATGTCGTTGAGCGCCTGAAACAGGTCGGCGACGATCTTGTGGGCGCCGTCCTCGTTTCCCACGACCGCCGCCAGGGCCACTTTGCCCACCATCCGGGGCCGTCCGGCGTCGTCCTTGTCGGAGATCGCCGCGTCGAGGCGCTCCAGGACGCGCTGCGCGACGCTGGACATGTGGCCGACCCAGGTGGGCGTCGACAGCACGATGATGTCGGCCGCCGTGATCTTCTCCAGCAGCGCCGGCCACTCGTCGCCCGGGCCCATGTCGGCTTCCACGCCGGGCAGCAGCGCCAGGTCCACGCAGCGCACCTTCTCGCCATCCACGCTCGCGCGGCGCAGTTGGGCGAGCACCTGATCGGCGATCAGCTCGCTGCTCGACGGCTCCGGGCTTTTCTTCAACGAGCAGGTCAGGGCGAGGGCGCGCAGGGAATCTGTGGACATGACGACCGATTACCCCTGCGCGACAAGGGCAAACGACGGCTAGCCCGGTGGCGTCTCGAACACGCAATCACCGCAGACCGCTCGCCCGGGCAGGCGGTAGAAGAGGCAGCAACTGCGGCGTTTGAAGCCCAGGTCCGCGCCGGTGACGACGCCCGACCCGGCCAGCACGCCCATGCCCAGCAGCGCCCGGGTCGTCTCGGCGATCCGCGGGCCGAGGTCGGGCCGCGCCGCCAGCAGCGCCCGGGCGGCCCCGGCGAGCGCGGACGCGATGTTGCCCGCGAGCAGGGCGGGCGCCAGCCCCACCCGCAGGCCGGCGGCGAGCGGTTGCAGGTGGTCGCGCACGACCACCCGGTACAGCGCGTCGGGGGAGGCGGCCGGGATCCCCACGGGCGCGGGCAAACGCAGCGGCGCCCCGTCGTCGGCGCGTTGCAGGGCGCCCAGGTCCGGGACGACACCGTGGCCGACAGCGCAGGCCAGCACGGGTGACCACAGCCGGCTGGCGTGGCCGAGATGAACCAGCGAGGCGGCGACCCGCAGGTCCGTCGTGTGATAGCGCCGGGCGGTGGCGTCGACCAGGTCGGTGAAGCCGTCGGCGTAGGACTGCCCGACCGGGTGCCATCCGGCCGCCGCGCCACCCACGGTCAACGCGAAAAACCCTCCGTAGGAAGCGATTTCGGCCAACTCGGCGGAGATGTCCATGTGTGCGCCTCGTGAGGGGGGATCCGCCCCGGTTGTCGTGAGCAAGCGCCCGACGGTGGGGGCTCCCGGGTGCGGCGTCCCGGATGTGCCCCGTCGGCCCTTTCGGGGGCAGATGTTGCCACACGCGATTACCGGGGTTCGGCGTGTCCGCTTGAATCGAACAAGTGTTCGTCTACTGTGGGAAACGTTCGGTGAGTCAACTTGTCGGTGGCCTTCTCTACTGTCACGGCCAACCGACCGACACCGGTCACCGAACACAACGAACCATAGGAGAGGCACCATGGCGCAAGCCCCCGACCGCGAGAAGGCTCTCGACCTGGCGATGGCCCAGATCGAAAAGAGCTACGGCAAAGGCTCGGTGATGCGTCTCGGCGACGAGACGCGTCAGCCGATCTCGATCATCCCGACCGGATCCATCGCCCTGGACGTGGCCCTGGGCATCGGCGGCCTGCCCCGCGGCCGGGTGGTGGAGATCTACGGCCCGGAATCCTCGGGTAAGACCACCGTCGCCCTGCACGCCGTGGCCAACGCCCAGGCCGCCGGCGGCGTCGCGGCCTTCATCGACGCCGAGCACGCTCTGGATCCGGAGTACGCCAAGAAGCTCGGCGTGGACACCGATTCCCTGCTGGTCAGCCAGCCCGACACGGGGGAGCAGGCCCTCGAGATCGCCGACATGCTGATCCGCTCCGGCGCCCTGGACATCCTGGTCATCGACTCGGTGGCGGCGCTGGTGCCGCGCGCGGAGCTCGAGGGCGAGATGGGGGACAGCCACGTCGGGCTGCAGGCCCGGCTGATGAGCCAGGCGCTGCGGAAAATGACTGGCGCGCTGAACAATTCGGGCACCACCGCGATCTTCATCAACCAGCTGCGCGAGAAGATCGGGGTGATGTTCGGCAGCCCCGAAACCACCACCGGTGGAAAGGCATTGAAGTTCTACGCGTCGGTGCGCATGGACGTGCGCCGGATCGAGACGCTCAAGGACGGCACCAACGCGGTCGGCAACCGCACCCGGGTCAAGATCGTCAAGAACAAGGTGGCGCCGCCCTTCAAGCAGGCCGAGTTCGACATCCTCTACGGCCAGGGGATCAGCAAGGAAGGCTCGCTGATCGACATGGGTGTGGAGCAGGGCTTCATCCGCAAGTCCGGCTCCTGGTTCACCTACGAGGGCGAGCAGCTCGGCCAGGGCAAGGAGAACGCTCGCACCTTCCTGATGGAAAACGACGAGGTCGCCAACGAGATCGAAAAGAAGATCAAGGAAAAGCTCGGCATTGGCGCGGTCGTGACCGATGGCTTGTCCGATGACAGCGTCCTGCCCGCCCCCGTCGATTTCTGAGCCCTCCCGCGAGGAGCAGGCGCGGACGCTGTGCCTGCGTCTGCTCACCGCGAGAGCGCGCACCCGGTCCGAGCTGCACGGCCAACTGGCCAAGCGCGGCTACCCCGAGGACGTCAGCGCCTCGGTGCTCGACCGGCTCGCCGCGGTCGGCCTGGTCGATGACACCGACTTTGCCGAACAGTGGGTGCGGTCGCGCCGGGCGACGGCCGGCAAAAGCAGGCGGGCGCTGGCCGCCGAGCTGCGCACCAAGGGGGTCGACCGGGAGGTCATCGCCGCGGCGCTGTCGGAGATCGACGCCGGCGCCGAACGGGACCGGGCCGAGCAGTTGGTGCGGACCAAGCTGCGGCGGGAGGCGCTCGACGGTGACGACGCGCGGGTGACCCGCCGGCTGGTCGGGATGCTGGCGCGGCGCGGCTACAGCCAGAATCTGGCGTGCGAGGTCGTCCTCGCCGAGCTGGCCGCCGAACGGGAGCGCCGCCGAGTCTAGGCCGGTGACGTGCGGTTTCTCGCGTGCCGAGCGCTCGCCGTACCATGGCCCCGTGACTTCGACGCTGGCTCCCGTGCGCACCTACCAGGTGCGCACCTACGGCTGCCAGATGAACGTCCACGATTCCGAGCGGTTGGCGGGGCTGCTGGAAGCGGCGGGTTACCAGCGGGCGCCCGAGGGGGCCGACGCCGACGTGGTCGTCTTCAACACGTGCGCCGTGCGCGAGAACGCCGACAACAAGCTGTACGGCAACCTCAGCCACCTGGCCCCGCGCAAGCGCGGCAATCCCGAGATGCAGATCGCGGTCGGGGGGTGCCTGGCCCAGAAGGACCGGCACGCCCTGCTGCGCAAGGCGCCGTGGGTCGACGTCGTCTTCGGCACGCACAACATCGGGTCGCTGCCGACGCTGCTCGAACGGGCCCGGCACAACCGGGCCGCCCAGGTGGAGATCGCCGAGTCGCTGCAGGAGTTTCCGTCCTCGCTGCCGAGTGCCCGCGAATCCGCCTACGCCGCTTGGGTTTCCGTCTCGGTCGGGTGCAACAACAGCTGCACGTTCTGCATCGTCCCTTCGCTGCGCGGCAAGGAGGTCGACCGCAGCCCGGCGGACGTCCTGGCCGAGGTGCGGGCGCTGGTGGACGACGGCGTGCTCGAAGTCACGCTGTTGGGCCAGAACGTCAACGCCTACGGCGTGTCATTCGCCGACCCGGCGCTGCCCCGCGATCGCGGCGCGTTCGCGCGGCTGCTGCGGGCGTGTGGGGACGTCGACGGGCTGGAGCGGGTGCGGTTCACCTCCCCGCATCCGGCCGAGTTCACCGACGACGTCATCGAGGCGATGGCGCAGACGCCCAATGTCTGCCCCGCACTGCACATGCCGCTGCAGTCGGGTTCCGACCGGGTGCTGCGCGCGATGCGGCGCTCCTACCGCGCCGAGCGGTACCTCGGCATCATCGACCGCGTGCGCGCGGCCATGCCGCACGCCGCCATCACCACCGACCTGATCGTCGGCTTCCCCGGTGAGACGGAAGAGGACTTCGCCGCCACGCTGGACGTGGTGCGGCAGGCCCGGTTCGCGGCCGCCTTCACCTTCCAGTACTCCAAGCGGCCCGACACCCCGGCCGCCGAACTCGACGGGCAGCTGCCGAAAGCCGTTGTGCAGGAACGCTACGAGCGGCTGGTCGAGCTGCAGGAGCAGATCTCGCTGGAGGGCAATCTCGCGCTGGTCGGCCAGACCGTGGAATTGCTGGTCGCCGCCGGCGAGGGGCGCAAGGACAGCCGCACGGCGCGGATGACCGGCCGAGCCCGCGACGGCCGCCTGGTGCACTTCACCGCCGACGACACGGTGCGACCCGGCGACGTCGTCACGGCGGTGATCACCCAGGCCGCCCCGCACCACCTGATCGCCGACGCCGGCGTCCTCAGCCACCGCCGCACCCGCGCGGGCGACGCCCACGCCGCGGGCCAGCGCCCGCGCGGCGTCGGCCTGGGCATGCCCGCCGTCGGACCGCCCGCCGACCCCGCCGAACCGATAGAACCAATGGGATGTGCCCGATGAACGAAGAACACCCGGACCTCAACGCCCTGCGAACCGAGATCGAGGCCGCCGAGCGCCGGGTGGCGCGCGGATTCGACCCGGGCCCACGCGGTTTCGTGGTGGCGATCCTGGTCTTCGTGTTGCTGGGGTCGTTCATCCTGCCGCACACCGGCGCCGTCCGCGGCTGGGACGTGTTGTTCAGTAGCCACGGGGCCGGCGCGGCCGCGGTGGCGCTGCCGTCGCGCGTATTCGCCTGGCTGGCCCTGGTGTTCGGCGTCGGGTTCTCGATGCTGGCGCTGGTCACGCGGCGCTGGGCGCTGGCCTGGACCGCGCTGGCGGGATCCGCCCTCGCCGGCGCCGCGGGGCTGCTGGCCATCTGGTCGCGCCAGACGGTGGCCGCCGGCCATCCCGGTCCCGGGGTCGGCCTGATCGCGGCCTGGATCGTCGTCCTGGCGCTGACCTACCAATGGGCGCGGGTGGTGTGGTCGCGCACCATCGTGCAGCTCGCCGCCGAGGAGCAGCGCCGCCGGGTCGCGGCGCAGCAACAGTCGAGGACGCTGCTCGACAGCCTGGACGACGACACGGCCAGGCCGGCGCCCCCGGACCCCGACCCCTAGGGCTTACGGGTCAACGCCTCCGCGGCCGCCTGCGCCCACTGCCGCCACTGTTCGGCGTTCGCCTTGGCCTCTTCGGCCTCCTTGGTGCGGCCGGCCGCCTCGGCCTTCTGCGCCTGCTGCTCGTACTGTTCGGCGCGAACGCGGAACTGCTCGGCGCGCGCCTGCGCCTGCGGATCCGACCAATCGGCCTCGCCCGCGTCGCGCACCTTCTTCTCGACCGCCCGCAGCCGGCGTTCCAATTCGGCGGACCGTTCCCGCGGCACCTTGCCGATCGCGTCCCACTTCTCGGCGATCGAGCGCAGCGCCGCCCGGGCCGCGTCGTGGTTGCTGGTGTCGATCTTTTCCGCCTCGGCCAGCAGCGCCTCCTTGGCGGTGGCGTTGGCCCGCAACTCGGCGTCCTTCTCCGCCGTCGCCGCGTTGCGTGCCGTGAAGAACACGTCCTGGGCCGCCTTGAATCGCCGCCACAGGGCGTCGTCGACGTCCCGGGCCGCGCGCCCGGCCGCCTTCCACTCCGTGAGCAGCTTGCGGAACTCGGCGCTGGTGGCGGTCCAGTCCGTCGAATCGGACAACTCCTCGGCACGTTCGCAGAGCCGCTCCTTGGCCTGGCGCACGCCCATGCGTTCCCGGTCCAGCTCGGCGAAATGGGAGCCGCGGCGGCGGTTGAAGGCCTCTCGGGCCGCCGAATAGCGCTTCCACAGCGCGTCATCGACCTTGCGGTCCAGGCCGCTGATGGTCTTCCACTCTTCGAGGATGGCCCGCAGCCGGTCGCCGGCGGCCTTCCACTGCGTCGAGTTGGCGGCCAGCTCCTCGGCCTCGGCGGCCAGCGCCTCCTTGCGCGCGGTCTGGGTGGCGCGAAGCTCGTCGCGGCGCGAACGCTCCTCGGCGACGGCGGCCTCGGCCTGCTCGACGAGGCTGCTCAGCCGGCCGGCCAGCGCGTCCAGGTCGCCCAGCACGGCCGAGGTCGGCAACGATTCGGCCAGTTCGGAGGCGTGGGCTTTGATCTTGCGGGCGTCACCGGTTCCCGCCGCGAGCCGCTCCTCCATCAGCGTGACCTCGGTGCTGAGGTCGTCGAAGCGGCGGCCGAAGTGGGCGAAAGCGGCTTCCCGGTCACCGGCCTGCCACGAGCCGACGATGCGCTCACCGCCGGCGGTGATCAGCCAGACCGTGCCGTCGTCGTCGACGCGCCCGAACTGGTGCGGATTGCTGCGCGGGGGCGCCGGCACCGGGTGGGCGGTGGGTCGCGGGGCGCTCGACGGTCGGGGACCGGGACGCGGTCCCGGGCGGGGCACCGGGCGCGAAACCGGTTGGGGCACCAGCCCAGCCGGGTCTCCGCCGCGGGGTTCGTCTGTCGTCATGCGCTCGTCACCTACCCTTCGCGCGGTCGAGATTCCGCGCACCTGCCGCGCGTAGCGGCACCGTCTGCTGCACCCGTCGGTCGGCCGGCTCGGCCCTCCCAACAGCTGCTCAACAGTATTCAAGCAGCTTGGCGGCCCACGCGCCGCCACCCTGACGATCCCGCGCAAGATGCCTCGGCGCGGACGCATCGGGTGTCTGTGATCCGTGTGCGGCCCGGACGAGGAAACGGGCGGCCGCCCCCGGGCTGAACCGAAGGTTGCCCACAGCCGTTGCATAGGTTGATCGCGTATCAACTGAAGGATGATTTTGTCGGCGAGCAGCAGCGTGGGCAACGTCATACAGTTGTTGCTGAACTGATCGCAAATTTTGCGTGTATTTGCCGGGGCCCCAGGGAAAGCTGGTCGGGGCAATCATGAGGTGAGGGGTCCGCTCATGTCGAAAGTTGACGTCGCTGCGTTGATCGCGTTGTGCGCGGCGTTGGCATCCGCGATCGGCGACGTGATCCGTCAGCGCTCGGCACAGGAGATCACCGACAAGGAGGTCGGCCACCTCGAGCTGTTCCGGATGTCGCTGCGGGACACCCGTTGGTGGCTGGGAGGCCTGGCGGCCATCGTCAACTACAGCCTGCAGGCCGGGGCCCTCGCCTGGGGCTCGGTGGTGCTGGTGACCGCGCTGCAGGTCACCGCCCTGCTGTTCGCCCTGCCGATCTACGCGCGCCTGACCAAGCGTCCGGTGACCCGCTTTGAGTGGGTGTGGGCGATCGTGTTGGCCGGCGCGTTGGCGGTGGTCATCATCGTCGGTGACCCGGCCTCCGGGAACCAGCGCGCCTCGGTCGAGACGTGGGCCATCGTGGCCGCGGTGATGGTGCCGCTGCTGGTGGCGTGCGTGGTCGCCGCGCGGATCTGGAAGGGCAGCCCGATCGCGGCCGCGCTGCTCGCGGTGGTGGCGGGCTCGGCGCTCGCGTTGTTCGCGGTGCTCACCAAGGGCATCGTCGAGCTGGGCGAGGACGGCGCACTGGCCGTCGTGACCTCGCCCGAGTTCGTGCCGTGGCTGCTGCTGGCGCTGACCGGGATGATCTTCCAGCAGTCGGCGTTCCGCGCCGGCGCGCTGACGGCGTCCATGCCGACGATGACGGTGGCCAAGCCCGTCGTCGCCGGTTTGCTCGGCATCTTTGTGCTCGACGAAACCCTGAACGCCGACGGGCCGAAGGCCGTACTGCTGGTCGCCGCGATCGCGATGGTGATCGTCGCCACCGTCATGCTGGCCCGCGGCGAGGCCGCCACCATGGTCGCCGAGGTCGGGCGAGACGACGGGAGCCTGGCCGACCCTTTTAACGATCCGGTCTTGGCGGCGCCGGCCGAGGCCTGACCGCCTCGCGACGGCGAAACGTTAGTTTGGTGGCGTGCTCAGCGGCATCGCGATCGTTCCGTCGACCCCGCTGCTCGTGCCCGAGCTCGCCGGAGCGGCCGCCGCGGAGGTGACCGACCTGGCGTCCGCGGTGCTGGCGGCGGCCGCCTTCCTGCCCGCGCGCTGGGCCGTCGTCGGGACCGGCGAGCGTGACCAACTGTGGGGTCCCGACACGGCCGGGACGTTCGCGGGCTTCGGCGCGGACGTCGGGGTTCGGCTTTCCCCGCGGGCCCACCCCGAACCGCCCGCCGAGCTGCCCGTGTGCGCGTTGCTGGCCGGTTGGGTCCGGGGCCGGGTCCGGCCCGACGCGACCGCGGAGGCGCGGATCTACCCGGCCGGTCTTGATGCGGGCACCGCGCTGGCGCGCGGCCGCGACCTGCGCGCCGAGATCGACCGGGCGCCGGAACCCATCGGGGTGCTGGTGGTGGCCGACGGCGCGAACACCCTGACACCGGCCGCCCCCGGCGGCTACGACCCGGCCAACGCCGACGCGCAGCTGGCCCTCGACGACGCGCTGGCAACCGGCGACATCGCCGCTCTGACGCGGCTGCCGCGACAGATCCTCGGGCGCGTGGCCTTTCAGGTGCTCGCGGGCCTGTCCGAGCCCGGGCCGCGGTCGGCAAAGGAGCTGTACCGCGGTGCGCCCTACGGCGTCGGCTACTTCGCGGGCGCCTGGCAGCCCTGAGGTGGCCGTGCGACCACTGGCGATCATCGGCCCCACCGGCACCGGCAAGTCGCAGCTGGCGCTCGACGTGGCCGAACGGCTCGACCCCGGCGCCGAAATCGTCAACGCCGACGCGATGCAGCTGTATCGCGGGATGGACATCGGCACCGCGAAGTTGCCCGCCGACCAGCGCGGCGGCATCCCGCACCACCAGCTCGACGTCCTCGACGTCACCGAGACCGCGACCGTCGCCCGCTACCAGAGCGCCGCCGCCGCGGACATCGAGGCGATCGCGGCCCGCGGCGCGGTGCCCATCATCGTGGGCGGGTCCATGCTCTACGTGCAATCCCTGCTCGACGGGTGGTCGTTCCCGGCCACCGATCCCGCCGTGCGGGCGCGCTGGGAACAGCGGCTGGCCGAGGTGGGGGTGGGCGGATTGCACGCCGAGCTGGCGCGCCGCGACCCGGCCGCGGCCGCGGCCATCCTGCCCACCGACGCGCGGCGGACCGTGCGCGCGCTCGAGGTAATCGAGCTGACCGGCCGGCCGTTCGCCGCGTCCGCACCCCGCATCGGTTCCCCGAGATGGGGCACCGCGATTGTCGGCCTCGATTGCGAGACAACGGTCCTCGACGAGCGGCTGGCCCGGCGCACCGACGACATGTTCGACCGGGGCCTGGTCGGCGAGGTGGTCGCGCTGCTGGACGCGGGTCTGCGCGACGGGGTGACGGCGTCGCGGGCCCTGGGCTACGCGCAGGTGATCGCGGCGCTCGACGCCGGCGGCGGCGCCGACCGACTGCGCGACGCGCGGGAACTGACCTACGTCGGCACCCGGCGCTACGTGCGGCGGCAGCGGTCGTGGTTCCGCCGCGACCACCGGGTGACCTGGCTGGACGCGGCGGACCCGGCCACGCTCGTCGACGGGGCCCTGCGGGCCTGGGGCCACGTATCCTGAGCACGTGAGATTCGCGAAGGGCCACGGTACGGAGAACGACTTCGTGCTGCTCCCGGACGCGCAGGCCACGCTCGATCTCACCCCCGCCCGGGTCACCGCCCTGTGCGACCGGCGGCGCGGATTGGGCGCCGACGGCGTGCTTCGGGTCACCACCGCGGGCGCCGCCCTGTCGGCCGGCGTGCTCGACCGGCTGCCCGACGGCGTGGCCCCGGCCGACTGGTACATGGACTACCGCAACGCCGACGGTTCCATCGCCCAGATGTGCGGCAACGGCGTCCGGGTGTTCGCCCATTACCTGCGCGCCAGCGGCATGGAGGCCCGCGACGAGTTCGTCGTCGGATCGCCGGCCGGCGCCCGACCGATCACGGTGCACGGTGCCGACGCGACCCACGCCGACATCACCGTCGACATGGGCAAGGCCAACACGCTCGGCGGCGGAAGCGCCGTGGTGGGCGGCCGCCGGTTCTCCGGCCTGGCCGTCGACGTCGGCAATCCCCACCTGGCGTGCGTGGACCCCGGCCTGACCGCCGAGGAGCTGGCCCGCCTCGACGTGGCGGCCCCGGTGGACTTCGACCACGCCCAGTTCCCGGAGGGGGTCAACGTCGAAGTTCTCACCGCGCCGACGGATGGCGCGGTGCGGATGCGGGTACACGAGCGGGGCGTGGGCGAGACCCGCTCCTGCGGCACCGGCACGGTCGCGGCCACCGTGGCCGCGCTGGCGGCCGGCGGGGCGGCCACCGGCACGCTGACGGTGCGGGTGCCCGGCGGCGAGGTCGTCGTCACCGTCACCGACGCCACCAGCTACCTGCGGGGGCCGTCGGTATTGGTTGCGCACGGGGAGGTCAGCGGGGAATGGTGGGACGCGCAGGAGCGTTAATTCGAGTGCGCGGCGCCGATTCGCCGTGCATCATCTTGTATTGCCTATGACACATCCTGAATCGCTCAATTTCGCTCCCGCAGTTGAGGAGCCAAGCACCGGCGAGCTCGCCCTGGAAGAACGGTCGGCGCTGCGCCGCGTCGCCGGCCTGTCCACGGAACTCACCGACGTCTCCGAGGTCGAGTACCGCCAGCTTCGGCTGGAGCGCGTCGTCCTGGTCGGCGTGTGGACCGACGGCACCGCCGCCGACAGCGAGGCCAGCATGGCCGAGTTGGCCGCCCTCGCGGAGACCGCCGGCTCCCAGGTGCTCGAGGGTCTCATCCAGCGCCGCGACAAGCCCGACCCGTCGACCTACATCGGCTCGGGCAAGGCCCAGGAGTTGCGCGAGGTCGTGCTGGCGACCGGCGCCGACACCGTGATCTGTGACGGTGAGCTGTCCCCGGCGCAGCTGACCGCACTGGAAAAGGCGGTGAAGGTCAAGGTCATCGACCGCACCGCGCTGATCCTGGACATCTTCGCCCAGCACGCCACCAGCCGGGAAGGCAAGGCCCAGGTGTCGCTGGCGCAGATGGAGTACATGCTGCCGCGGCTGCGCGGCTGGGGTGAGTCGATGTCCCGGCAGGCCGGTGGCCGCGCCGGTGGCAGCGGGGGAGGCGTGGGCCTGCGCGGTCCCGGTGAAACCAAGATCGAGACCGACCGCCGCCGCATTCGCGAACGCATGGCGAAGCTGCGCCGCGAAATCAAGGACATGAAGCAGGTTCGCGACACCCAGCGCAGCCGCCGCCTGCGCAGCGAGGTGCCGTCGATCGCCATCGTCGGCTATACCAACGCCGGCAAGTCGAGCCTGCTCAACGCGCTGACCGGGGCGGGTGTGCTGGTGCAGGACGCGCTGTTCGCCACGCTGGAGCCCACCACGCGACGCGCCGAATTCGACGACGGTCGCCCGCTGGTGCTCACCGACACCGTCGGGTTCGTCCGCCACCTGCCGACGCAACTGGTCGAGGCGTTCCGCTCCACGCTGGAGGAGGTCGTCGACGCCGACCTGCTGCTGCACGTGGTGGACGGCTCCGACGCCAACCCGCTGGCCCAGATCAACGCGGTTCGCGAGGTGATCTCCGACGTCATCGCCGACCATCACGGCGACCCGCCGCCCGAGTTGTTGGTGGTGAACAAGGTCGACGCCGCGAGCGGCCTCACGCTTGCCGAGCTTCGGCACGCGCTGCCCGGCGCCGTCTTCGTCTCGGCCAGGACGGGTGAGGGCATCGCCGCGCTGCGGCGCCGGATGGGCGAGCTGGCCGTCCCCGCCGACACGGCCGTGGACGTGGTGATCCCGTATCACCGCGGCGACCTGGTGGCCCGGCTGCACGCCGACGGGCGGGTGCAGGAAGAGGAGCACAGCCCCGACGGCACCCGGATCAAGGCCCGGGTTCCGGTGGCGCTGGCCGGGCGGCTGCAGGAGTTCTCGGCCGACTGACCTACCGGGCCCCGGGCCGCCGCCTACCAACCGTCTGGTTGGTATATGTTGGGCGGCAGAGTTTCCAGTCGCCGGAGGTCATCCACATGGGCAGTGCCGTCAAGTACCAGCGCACTCTTTTCGAGCCGGAACACGACCTGTTCCGCGAGTCCTACCGGGGCTTCCTCGACCGTCACGTCGCGCCCCATCACGACGAATGGGAGAAGGCGAAGATCGTCGACCGCGGCGTGTGGCTGGAGGCCGGCAAGCAGGGCTTCCTGGGCATGGCCGTGCCCGAGGAGTACGGCGGCGGCGGCAACCCCGACTTCCGCTACAACACGATCATCACCGAGGAGACCACCGCCGGTCGCTACAGCGGGATCGGCTTCGGCCTGCACAACGACATCGTCGCGCCCTACCTGCTGGCCCTGGCCACCGAGGAGCAGAAGCAGCGCTGGCTGCCGAAATTCTGCACCGGCGAACTCATCACGGCGATCGCGATGACCGAGCCCGGCACCGGCAGCGACTTGCAGGGCATCAAGACACGCGCCGTCAAGCAGGGCGACCATTACGTGCTCAACGGCGCAAAGACGTTCATCACCAACGGAATCAACGCCGACCTGGTGATCGTGGTGGCGCAGACCGATCCCGACAAAGGGGCGCAGGGCTTTTCGTTGCTCGTGGTGGAACGCGGCATGGAGGGTTTCGAACGCGGCCGGCACCTGGACAAGATCGGGCTGGACGCGCAGGACACCGCCGAGTTGTCGTTCACCGACGTCAAGGTTCCCGCCGAGAACCTGCTGGGGCAGGAGGGCATGGGGTTCATCTACCTGATGCAGAACCTGCCGCAGGAGCGCATCTCGATCGCCATCATGGCGGCCGCGGCCATGGAGCAGGTGCTCGAGCACACGCTGCAATACACCAAGGAGCGCAAGGCTTTTGGCAAGCCGATCGGCAGTTTCCAGAACAGCCGCTTCGTGCTTGCCGAGCTCGCGACCGAGGCCACCGTCGTGCGCATGATGGTCGACGAGTTCATCCGGTTGCACCTGGACAAGAAGCTGACCGCGGAACAAGCGGCGATGGCCAAGTGGTACTCGACCGAAAAGCAGGTGCACCTGATCGACCGTTGCCTGCAATTGCACGGCGGGTACGGCTACATGCGCGAATACTCCGTCGCCCGTGCCTATCTGGACGCGCGGGTGCAGACCATCTACGGCGGCACGACCGAGATCATGAAAGAGATCATCGGCCGCAGCCTCGGGGTCTAGCACTTAGTCAGCGGAAACGGCCAATTCGGACCTCGACGGCAAACCGCTGCGCGGGCCGGGTCCGTTTGTTCGGGTGGATCGTTGACCAGTTAATGGCTTCACGTACCGTCGCCCCATGCGTTTTGGGTTCGTCGGCGGCGTAATGGCGCACCGCCGAGGCTGTGCCGTATTGGGATTTGAGCGTGGCTCGGCATCATTTCGACATCGGCGTGGTATCCGTTTTTGTAATATTCGTGATTTGACTTCGCATTGTTCGTCGGCGGGAGCAAAGTTGTCCGAGCGCGGCGATAACGCGGATCGGAACGGGGCTGCGTCCCCGCGGTCGTGCGACGGCCCGCTCGCCGGCTGTGCAGGCACGGGCATGGCCGCAGGTCGGGGCGCAGCCGTCGGCTGGGAGGCTTGGTGAACGGGCAGAGAGGTCACATGCGCGGGCTGATCGGGAGCGCGCTGGTCAGCTTGGCCGCCACGGCACTGGCCCTCGGCTTGCTGGCCTCACCGGCGGCGGCGTCTCCGATCGGCGACGCCGAGGCCGCCATGATGGCCGCGTGGGAGAAGGCGGGCGGCGACGGTTCGCCCCTGGGACCCCGCAAGGGCGATGTGTACCCGGCCGGTGACGGTTTCGAGCTGAATTTCGACGGCGGCAAGATGTTTTTCACCCCGGCGACGGGCGCCAAATTCGTCTACGGTCCGATCCTGGACAAATACGAGATGCTGGGCGGTCCCGCCGGCAGCGACTTGGGCTTCCCCGCCATCAATGAGGTGCCCGGCCTCGCCGGACCCGACAGCCGGGTGGCGACCTTCTCGGCGAGTGACAAGCCGGTGATCTTCTGGACGCCCGACCACGGCGCGTTCGTGGTGCGCGGCGCGATCAACGCCGCCTGGGACAAGCTCGGCAGTTCCGGCGGCGTGCTCGGGGTCCCGGTCGGCGATGAGACGTACAACGGCGAGGTGTCCGCGCAGAAGTTCAGCGGCGGTCAGGTCTCGTGGAACAGGCAGACGAAGCAGTTCACCACCGAACCGCCGGCGTTGGCCGACCAGTTGAAGGGCCTGCAGGTGGCGATCGATCCCACCGCGGCCATCAACATGGCGTGGCGCGCCGCCGGCGGACCGAATGGGATGCTGGGGGTCAAGAAGGGCGCGCAGTACCCGATCGGCGGCGACGGGATCGTCCAGGACTTCGCCAACGGGAAGGTGTACTTCAGCCCCGCCACCGGCGCGAACGCCATCGAGAGCAACATCCTGGCCAAATACGACGCGCTGGGCGGGCCGGCCGGCAGCGATTTGGGTTTCCCCACCGCCAACGAATCCGACGGCGGCATCCCGTCCAGCCGCGTCGTCCCCTTCTCCGGTGCCGACAAGCCGGTGATCTTCTGGACGTCCGAGCACGGCGCGTTCGTGGTGCGCGGCGCCATGAAGGCGGCGTGGGACAAGCTTCGCGGGCCGACCGGCAAGCTGGGCGCGCCCGTCGGCGACCAGGCCGTCGACGGCGACGTCGTCTCCCAGCAGTTCACCGGCGGCAAGGTCTCGTGGAACCGGGCGAAGAACACGTTCAGCACCGACCCGGCCAATCTGGCGCCGCTGCTGTCCGGCCTGCAGGTCTCGGGGCAGAACCAGCCGAGCAACTCGGCGATGCCCAGCCACGCCAAGAAGTTCACCTGGCAGTGGTGGTGGCTGCTGGCCGCCATTCCGGTGCTCGTGCTGATTGTCCTGGCGGGATTGCTGGCCCTCGGCTGGCGCCGGCGCCGCGCCGCCCGCGCGGACGTCGGCTACGAGCCCCACCGCGACCTCGATGCCGGTTACGACGCCGCGGGCGACCAACACTGGGGACGCGACGAAGTCGCCACCGACCACTTCGCCCGCCAGCCCGAAGCGGCCGATGCCGAGGGCGGCGGCCGGGTGAGCTGGCGCCGGGGCGGTGCGGACGAGGATTCCTACCGGGCCGACGAGGATCCCGACGCGGTGGACACCGACTCCTTCGCCGCCGTCTCGCCGGCCACGTTGGCGGAGGCCGGCTACCCCGAGGCCGAATCCGATTACGCCGAGGCCGAACCCGGTTACGCCGAATCCGGCTACCCCGAGTCCGAATACGCCGAATCCGACTACGCCGAACCGGATCACGCCGAACCCGGCTACGCGCAAGCCGACTACGCCGAGTCCGATTACGTCGAAGCCGAGTACGTCGACGACGTGCCCGAGCCCGCCTACCCGGAGCCCGTCCGGGCCGACGATGACTACGTCGAGGCCGAATACCTCGACGTCGCCGTGCCACACACGCCCCCGGACACCGAATTCGAGCCCGGCGTCCCCGAGGCCGGCGCCCCCGAGGCCGAGTACCCGGACGTCGCCGTACCGCACGTCCCGGCGGACGTTGGCGATGCCGTGGAAGATGCCGTGGAAGATGTCGAGGCCGACGCCGTGCCCGCGGCCCCGGCGGCCGAACAGCGCGGCGGGCGGCACGCGGCCGCGGAGGACGAGGACAGCGGAGCCGGGGCCGGCCCGGCCGGGCGCCCCACGATCCACCTACCGCTCGAGGACCCCTACCAGGTGCCCGAGGGCTACCCGATCAAGGCGAGCGCCCGCTTCGGGCTGTACTACACGCCGGGCAGCGAGCTCTACCACGACACGCTCGCCGAACTCTGGTTGTCCAGCGAAGAAGTGGCGCAGGCCAACGGCTTTCACAAGGCGGACTGACCCCAGCCGCCGGCTATACCTTGCGGATCACCGTGACGACCTTGCCGAGCACGGTCGCGTCATTGCCGGGAATGGGATCGAACGCCGGGTTGTGCGGCATCAGCCACACCTGACCGCCCGCACGCTTGAACGTCTTGACGGTGGCCTCCCCATCGAGCATGGCCGCCACGATGTCGCCGTTGTCGGCGACGTTCTGCTGCCGAACCACCACCCAGTCGCCGTCGCAGATGGCCGCCTCGACCATCGAGTCCCCGACGACCTTGAGCAAGAACAGCGTCCCCTCGCCGACCAGCTCGCGCGGCAACGGAAAGACGTCCTCGACGGCTTCCTCGGCGAGGATGGGTCCGCCGGCCGCGATGCGGCCCAGGACTGGAACGAACGTCGGCTCCGGAAGGGCATCCGAACCGGCGACTTCCGTGGCCGGTGCCGCCATCTCGTCGTCGGCGCCGCGGACGTCGACCGCCCGGGGACGGTTCGGATCGCGGCGCAGGTAGCCCTTGCGCTCGAGGGTGCGCAGCTGATGGGCCACCGAAGACGTCGACGTCAGGCCGACGGCGTCGCCGATCTCCCGGATGCTCGGCGGGTAACCGCGGCTGGTGACCGACGCGCGAATGACGTTCAAGATGGTGCGCTGCCGTTCGGTCAGCGTCGAATCCACGGCGTGCAGCCGACCGTCCGTGCCCGCCGATGAGGTGTCGTTGCTGTCGCTCATGGCACTGAATGTAACCCCACCGGGCCCAAGAATCAAACATGTGTTCGACTAGCGTGTCGGGATCCTACCGACTCCGCCAAAACGGCGTCTGATGTCTTGAATCACAAAGGTGTAACTCTTCGACGGATCGGGTATTTCAGCCGCATGTCAGCTCTAGCGCCCACGGACTTGTCGGTGGGGTGGTCTAGCGTTCGACTCGTGCGACACGCTTCGCTCACATGTTCGGAGTTCGAACACACGAGCGATACAGTCGAACAGCTGAGCGAAGAATAGTTGACCGGAGGAACGCAGATGACAACCATCCACACGCTGGCGCCGCGTACCAGCAACCCTCGGCGTCCGGTCAACGGACCGGTCCAGGGGCTTCGCTACGGCCGGGACGGCCTGGCCCGCTCCCGTAGGCCCGGCCCGACGCGCCCGGCCGGCGCGCCCACCCGCTATCACGGCACCGGGGTCGCGATGTCCGGCGCGCCGCACCGCAAGCGGCCCGTCACGGTGACGACCACCATCTGGCTCGCGCTGGCCGCCGGCGCCATCACCCTGTGGCTGGGCCTCGTCGGCAACGTCGGCCAGGTGCTAAACGGCGACTCGGGCAGCTCGGCCGCTCACGTCCCGGACCGGCTGGCCGTCGTCCGCGTCGAGGCGGGGGAGTCGCTGCAGGATGTCGCCCACCGGGTGGCACCCGGCGCGCCGGCGCGCCAAGTCGCCGACCGCATCCGCGAACTCAACGACATGAACTCGCCGGCCCTGGTGGCCGGCCAGACCCTGATCGCCCCGGTCGGCTAACGGCGCGAGTACGCTCGAAGTGCTGCGGTACCTGGATGTCGGCACGGCGAAGGAGCGGTCATGCATTGCCCGTTCTGTCGCCATCCCGATTCCCGGGTGATCGATTCGAGGGAAACCGATGAGGGGCAGGCCATTCGGCGCCGCCGATCGTGCCCCGAGTGCGGGCGGCGTTTCACCACCGTGGAGACGGCGGTGCTCGCCGTGGTCAAACGCAGCGGAGTCACCGAACCCTTCAGTAGGGAGAAGGTCATCAGCGGTGTCCGCCGGGCCTGCCAGGGCCGCCAGGTGGACGACGACGCGCTGAACCTGCTGGCCCAGCAGGTCGAGGACACGGTGCGTGCCGCGGGTTCCCCCGAGGTCGCCAGCCACGAGGTCGGCCTGGCCATCCTCGGCCCGCTGCGCGACCTCGATGAGGTGGCCTACCTGCGGTTCGCGTCGGTGTATCGCTCCTTTGAGTCGGCGGACGACTTCGAGCGTGAGATCCAGGCGCTGCGCGAACACCGCCAGGTGACGACGCCGACCTGACGGCACGGCGGGCTGCGTCGTCGCCGGGCTAGTCTCAGTTTCATGCCCCCCGACTTGCATCCCGATATCGCTGCCCTCGCACCGCTCCTGGGGACGTGGGCGGGTCAGGGCTCGGGCGAGTATCCGACGATCCAGCCCTTCGACTACCTCGAAGAGGTCGTGTTCTCCCACGTCGGCAAGCCCTTTCTGGCGTACGCCCAAAGGACCAAGGCGGTGGCCGACGGCAAGCCGTTGCACGCCGAGGTCGGATACCTGCGCGCGTCGCAGCCCGGTCAGGTCGAACTGGTGCTCGCCCACCCGAGCGGCATCACCGAAATCGAGGTGGGCACCTTGACGGTCAGCGACGGTGTCATCGAAATCGAGCTGTCCACAACGGACGTCGGACTCACGCCCACCGCCAAAGAGGTGACCGCGCTGGGCCGCACCATCCGCGTTGACGGCGACGAGCTGTCGTATTCGGTGCGGATGGGCGCTGTCGGGCAGCCCCTGCAGCATCACCTCAGCGCGGCGCTGCGCCGGCAGGCCTGAGCGCGGCCTGCGGTCAATCCAGTTGCCTCACACCGTCATTGACGACGCGTCCGGCCACCCCGACCCAGCCCTCGGCGTTCCACGTCGTCTCGATGACCGACCCCCTGCCCTGGGTCACGTGCAGGTCTCTGCTGAGGTAGTCGGTGATCCGCATCGCGGCCGAGCCGGTCGCTTCGTCTTCCGGCACACCGAGGTTCGCGAAAAAGCCGCGGGAGCGCAGGGCTCCGGCTTCCCGGTCGGTCCAGGCCCACAGGTAGTGCGCCGTGTCGTCGGGGAAATCGCCCGGGTCGGCGGCGAGAAGCTCGTCGGCTGAACCGAATTCGTGCAGGGCGACCTCGGGCGCCCAATCCGAGCGCGCGCTGACGCGCGTGCGGTCGCCGGCGTAGCTCACCTGCACGAGACCGGCCGGCACGTGCAGCGTGTTGATCGGCGTGCCGTTCTCCCGTAGCCACCACGACGCGCCGACGGTGGGGTGCCCGGCGAATGCGATCTGGACCCGCGGCGTGTAGATGGTGGCGTGCGCGGTGGTGGAACCGGCGGCGGGCAGGTCGACGAAAACCGTTTCGCTGTAGCCCAATTGGGTGGCCAGCCGTTGCCGGTCGGCGGGCTGGACCTGAGCGGCATCCACTACGCCGAGCGGATTGCCGAAATTGCCCTCCGCGTCGGTGAACACCCGCAACACCGTGACGTCGATACCCATGGCCCGACTGTACGACCCCCGGCGGGGCCGCATCGAGCAAGGTGGTTCAGGTGGCGCTGCGTTCGTCGGAACCCATCGCGTTCAGCACGGCGACGCGCGTGGGCGCGGGACCGCTGACGGCCTTCTCCCCGCCGCCGCTGCGGAGCAGCGCGCGCAGGGCGGCCTGATCGTATTCGGCGGGCGCGGTGGTGTCGATGAAGCGTTCGACCACGTCGATGAAGCGGGCCGGGTCGTCGTGGAACGGGAAGTGTCCGGAGCCTTGAAAGATCTCCAGGCGGGAGCCGGGCATCGCGGCGTGTGCCATCCAGGCGTGCCGGACCGGGACGACCACATCCTTGGTGCCCCAGACGATCTGCACCGGGATGGCCTCGGTCAAATAGCATCGGTCGAGCATGGTGACGATCTGCCCGCGCCAGTCGACCACCGCCCGCAGGGTCCGGCTGAAGGCCGCCGAGGCCGTCGGTTCCGGCAGATCGTCGAGGATCCGCAAGACGTTGGGCAGGTCGCGGCCCAGGCCGGTCGAGCCGATCGCCAGGCCCGCTATTCGCCCGGCCAGCTGCACGGCGGGCAGCACGAGGGGGAGCCGCAGCAGGGCCAGCGCCTCGCTGCCCATCGGCAGCGACGCGAGCCGCAGCGCGACGTTCACGTCCTTGGTGACACCACCCGCGGCGACCAGGATCAGCCGGTCGACCAAATGCGGGAACTGGTAGGCGAATTGCATGGCCACGCCGCCCCCCAGCGAATGCCCGACGACCGTCACCCGCTCGATGTCGAGGACGCTGAGCAGGTCACGCATCCCGTTCGCGTAGGCGGCGACGGAGTAGTCGGCGCGCGGTTTGTCGGATCGCCCGTGACCGAGCAGGTCCGGGGCGATGACCGTGAACCGCTGAGCGAGCTTGGCCTGCACGGTGTTCCAGGTGGTGGAGTTGTCACCGATGCCGTGCACCAACAGGATCGCCGGCCCGTCACCGGCGATGCGGTAGGCCCGCTTGTAGCCGTGGATGGTGCGGAATTCCAGCCGGGGCGCGGTGACCTCACGCACCGGGCGGAGAGTGCTCTTGCGCTTCCGCTCGGTCATGTCGCCAACCTTGGTGTCGGGCCTAGGGCCGTGAAAAGGTCAGACCTGGTCGTCGTCGTCGCGCTTCTTCTCCGCCTGCTGGGCGAGGAATCGCTCGAACTCTGCACCAAGCTCGTCTCCGCTAGGCAGGTCCTCGTCGCGAGTTAGTAACGACCTGTTCTCCTGAGCGTCGATGAAGGCATCGTACTGGCGCTCGAGCGCCGTCACCACTTGGGCAACCTCCGCGCTCGCCTCGACCTGCTCGTCGATCTTGGTCCGGATCACCGCCGCTGCTTCGGTCAACGCCGTCAGCGGCAACTCGAGCGACGCGATCTTGGCCACCTGCTCGAGCAACGCCTCGGCGGCGGCCGGGTAGTCGGTCTGGGTCAGGTAGTGCGGCACGTGCACGGTGTAACCGACGACCTCGTGACCGTGTTGGGCCATCCGGTATTCCAGCAGGTTGGACGCGCTGCCGGGGACCTGGATCTCGGAGATCCACGGCGTGAACTCGGCGATCAGCTCGGGCTTGTTGGAGTGCGCGGTCATCGTGATGGGCCGCGTGTGCGGTACCGCCATCGGGACGGTGCCCAGGCCGATGGTCTGACGCACATTCAGCCGTTCGGCCAGCAAGCGCACGGCGGTGATGAAGCGCTCCCACTTCAGATCCGGTTCCATGCCGGCGAGCAGCAGGAACGGGGTGCCGATGGTGTCGCGCAGCGCGTACAGGCTCAGTTCCGGCTCGTCGTAGTTGGTGAAGTGATCGGTCTTGAAGGTCATCAGCGGGCGCCGCGACCGGTAGTCCAGCAGCTCGTCGATGGCAAACGACGCGACGAGCTCGGTGTCCAGGGCCGCCTTCAGGTGCGACGAGGCCAGCCGGATGGCGTGCCCGGCATCCGAGAACCCCTCCAGCGCGTGCACCAGCACCGGGCCCCGGCCGTCCGACGTCGACAACTGCGGCGCCGGCAGCTCCAGCTCGTACATCCCGGCCTGTCCCTGCGGGTCCTGTTCGTCAGCCATCACCGCTCGCCTCCTGTCGGGGGTGTCGCCAGCGTGCCCTACCAGTGTCCCCCGAATCACGGGACACCAATATCAAACAGCGGTGTGAAGTTCGCGTTTCATCCGGAGGCGAACATCTTTCGACGTCGGCCGGACGAGCGGGCAGGCGCGCGACGCGTGGGAGTCGGCCCGCTGAGCGGGCGTCAGGCATGATGAAACCGATGCGCGTACCGACCGTGATGCTGTGCCTGGTGGTCGCCGTGGCGACGTCGGTGACGTCGTGCAAGCGGCCGCCCGGCGACCGTGCGCTGGTCCCGTCGCCGTCCCCCGCGCGCAGCAGCACACCGGTGCAGCACATGGGTCAGCCGCAGCAAAAGGCGGTGGCGGCGCCGGTGGACCCGGACAAGCGCGTCGGCGCCATCTTCATCGACGGCGGGCCGCTGCACGTCTGCACGGGTTCGGTGGTGCATTCGACGGGCGGGAACCTGATGATGACCGCGGCGCACTGCCTGGCCGGGGCCTCGCAGATCACCTTCGTGCCGGGGTTCGCCGGCGACGCGCCGCCCGCCCCGGCCGACGTGTGGAAGGCCGACGCGGTCTACCTCGACCCCCGCTGGTCGGCCAGCAAGGATCCCAACGCCGACTATGCGATCGCGCGGCTCAGCAACGACGCCGGGGGCTCGGTGGAGTCGCGCGCCGGCCTGGCGCTGACCCTGGGCAAAACGCCGCCGCCCGGCAGCCACGTCACCGTGATGGGCTATCCGGCCGGCGTGGGTGGCGCGCCGATCGGGTGTCAGGCCAGCACGTCGTTGACCGAGGGCGGGTTCCCGTCGTTCCCGTGCGAGGGGCTGGTCGACGGCACCAGCGGCGCGCCTTGGGTCAGCGGCACCATGCTCACCGGGGTGATCGGTGGTTTCGAGCGCGGCGGGTGCGCCGCGAACGTGTCGTATTCGGCGCCGTTCGACGCCCAGACCGCGCAGTTGCTGGCCCGCGCCGAGGCGGGCGGCCCCGGCGACCCGCTTACCGGCCAGCTCGACGACAGCTGTTAGCTGCGGAACTGGTTGAGCGCGCGCACCTTGTTCATCACGTCGAGCGCGGCAACCTTGTAGGCCTCGGAAAAAGTGGGGTAGTTGAACACGGCGTCCACCAGGTATTCGACCGTGCCGCCGCAGCCCATGACGGCCTGCCCGATGTGCACCATCTCGGTGGCGCTGGTCCCGAAGATGTGCACGCCCAGCAGCTTGAGGTCGTCGGTGGACACCAGCAGCTTGAGCATGCCGTAGGAGTCGCCGGCGATCTGGCCGCGGGCCAGTTCCCGGTACCGGGCCACCCCGACCTCGTAGGGGATCGCGTTCTTCGTCAGCTCGACCTCGGTGGCCCCCACGTAGGACACCTCGGGGATGGAGTAGATGCCGATCGGCTGCAGTTCGGTGATGCCGTCGGTCGGCTCCCCGAAGGCGTGGTAGGCGGCCAGCCGGCCCTGCTCCATGGACGTCGCGGCCAGCGCGGGGAAGCCGATCACGTCGCCGACGGCGTAGATGTGCGGCACCTTGGTCTGGAAGAAGTCGTCGACGAAGATCCGGCCGCGGTTGTCGGCCTCCAGCTCGGCGTTGTGCAGGTCGAGGTGGTCGGTCTGGCCCTGCCGCCCGGCGGAGTACATCACCGTCTCGGCGGGGATCTGCTTGCCGCTGGCCAAGGTGGTGACCGTGCCCGCCGAGCCGACGTCGACCGCGGTCACCTCCTCACCGAACCGGAACGTCACGGCGAGGTCGCGCAGGTGGAATTTCAGGGCCTCCACGACCTCGGGGTCGCAGAAGTCCAGCATGTCGCTGCGCTTCTCCACGACGGTGACCTTGGTGCCCAGCGCCGCGAACATCGAGGCGTATTCGATGCCGATCACCCCGGCGCCGACCACCACCATCGAGGTGGGCAGCGACTTGAGGTCGAGGATCCCGTCGGAGTCCAGCACCCGCTCCTCGTCGAACTCGACACCGGACGGTCGCGCCGGCCGGGTGCCGGTGGCGATGACGATGTGTTCGCCGGTGACCGTTAGCTTTTCGCGGCGGGACGGGTCTTCGACCTCGATGGTGTGCGGGTCGAGGAACCGCCCGTGGCCCAGCAACAGGTCGATGCGGTTGCGCATCAGCTGGTTGCGCACCACGTCGACTTCCTTGCCGATCACGTGCTGGGTGCGGGCCAGCAGGTCGGCCGGCGTGATCTTCTCCTTGACCCGGTAGCTCGCGCCGTACAGTTCGCGCTGGCTCATCCCGGTGAGGTAAAGCACGGCCTCGCGCAACGTCTTTGACGGGATGGTGCCGGTTTGGACGCACACGCCGCCGAGCATCTGGCCCCGTTCGACGACCGCGACCGACTTGCCGAGCTTGGCCGAGGCGATGGCGGCCTTCTGCCCGCCGGGCCCCGAACCGATGACCACCATGTCGTACTCTTGCGCCGAACCCATGCGAACAACAGTAGATCAGCACAACTCACAGTGCTGGGTTCATTCACAGGCCCGGGATCCGACCGGTTCCCGCGAGCACCGGCTGACGGTGCGGGCCACCAGCGTGGTCCCCATGACGACGCATCGACCCGACTTCAAGCTCAACCGACCCGGCGCACTCATCGCCGCACTGCCGGCCGTTCTCGGCTTCGTTCCCGAAAATTCATTGGTCCTGGTGTCTTTGGACCGTGGCGAGCTGGGAGCCGTGCTGCGGGTCGACCTCTCCGATGAACTCGCGGCCCGGGTGGGACACCTGGCCCGGGTCGCCGCCGCCGCCCGGCCCGACGGCGCCATCGCGGTGATCGTCGACGCGGACGGGGCGGACTGTCCCTGCTGTACCGAGGAATACCGGCAGCTGTCCGAAAACCTGGCGAAGTCGTTGTCGGACAACGATATCGAGCTGTGGGCCACCCACGTGGTGGACCGGGTCGCGGCCGGGGGGCGCTGGCACTGCGTGGACAACTGCGGCGCGAGCGGCCTCGTCGACGATCCGTCGGCCTCGCCGCTGGCGGCCGCCGCGGTGCTCGACGGCAGGCGGCTCTACGCGCGGCGCGCCGACCTGCAGGCGGTGATCGCGGTGGATGACACGGCGCGCAGCGGCGCCTTGGCCGGCGCCATCGACCGGCAGGAGGGCAGGCGCCGGGCGGCCCACCTCGCGGACCCGGCCCGCTGCGCGCGCGCCGACGTCAAGCAGGCCATGGCGGCCGCCTCGCGGGTGGCCGCCGGCCAGGCACTGTCCCGGGCGCAGCTCGCGAACCTGAGCTGCGCGCTGGGCGACGCGCAGGTGCGCGACATCTTCTACGCCCTGGCGGTCGGCGAGAGCGCCGGCGCGGCCGAGTCGTTGTGGGCGCTGCTGGCGCGCACCCTGCCCCCGCCCTGGCGGGTCGAGGCCCTGGTCCTGCTGGCGTTCAGCGCCTACGCCCGCGGCGACGGTCCGCTGGCCGGGGTGTCGCTGGAGGCCGCGCTGCGTTGCGAGCCGGAGCATCGGATGGCAGGGATGCTGGACACGGCGTTGCAGTCGGGGCTGCGGCCGGAGGACATCCGCGAATTGGCGCTCACCGGCTATCGGCTGGCCAAACAGCTGGGTGTGCGGTTACCCCCGCGGCGGCCGTTCGGCCGCCGCGCGTGCTAGACCTTCTCGACCTTGACCGCGTGCGCCATCTCGTGCGGCAGGGTGACGTTCTCGTGGCCGGGGATGACGATGGTGACCCCGGCGGGACCGGTCTCGACGGTCACCCGGGCGTTGGGGACGACGCCGGCGTCCTTGAGGCGGGTGATCAGGTCGATGTCGCCCTGCACGTGCTCGGTCAGTTGGCGGACGACGACGGCCACCGGCGAGCCGGGCGGCAACTCGGTCAGCCGGACCAGGTTGGCGTCGTCGGCACCGGAGTCGGGGCCCACGCCCAGGTCCAACAGCCCCGGGATCGGGTTGCCGAAGGGGGAGGTGGTCGGGTGGTTGAGCACCTTCACCAGCCGCCGTTCGACGTCCTCGCTCATCACGTGCTCCCAGCGGCACGCCTCGGCGTGCACTTCCTCCCAGGGCACCCCGATGACGTCGACGAGCAATCGTTCGGCCAGCCGGTGCTTGCGCATGACGGCGATGGCCAGCGCCCGGCCCTTGTCGGTGAGCTCGAGGTGGCGGTCGCCGGCGACGTGGAGCAGCCCGTCGCGCTCCATGCGGGATACGGTCTGGCTGACGGTCGGCCCGCTCTGCTCGAGGCGTTCGGCGATGCGGGCACGCAGCGGCGTCACGCCCTCTTCTTCGAGGTCGTAGATGGTCCGCAAGTACATCTCGGTGGTGTCAACCAGGTCGTTCATTCAGCACCCTCCATCGACGCCGAGTCTACTTGGCCAGCTGCGCGAATGGGTGTAACGCTTCCCCGACAAGCAGTATGCCCGCCGCGTGTGCGGCGGGCATACCGTCTGCTACCTAGCTCGGGCGGCGATCGCAGGCGCGGCGGGAGCCGGGCGCCGCGGGTCGCCGCGATCTCTTACGTTGCGGCCTCAGCTTGCGTACGACCGTAGCCGGTCGGCGCGCTCGCCGTGGCGGAGTTTGGACATCACGTCCCGCTCGATCTGCCGGACCCGCTCACGCGACAGCCCGAACAGCTTGCCGATCTGGTCGAGGGTGCGTGGCTGACCGTCGTCGAGGCCGAAGCGCAGCCGGATCACCTGATGCTCGCGCTCGTCGAGAGTGGCCAGCACGCTGCGGATGTCGGTGTGCAGCAGCTCGGCGATCACCGCGTTCTCGGCCGACATCGCCTCGGCGTCCTCGATGAAATCGCCCAGCGGCGCTTCCTCTTCGGAGCCGACCGGCATGTCCAGGCTCACCGGGTCGCGGCTGTGCTCGAGCAGGTCGTTGATCTTCTCGACAGGAATGCCGGACTCGGCGGCCAGCTCCTCGTCGGTGGCCTCCCGACCCAGGTTCTGATGCATCTCCCGCTTGATCCGGGCCAGCTTGTTGACCTGCTCGACCAGGTGCACGGGCAGCCGGATGGTGCGGCTCTGGTCGGCCATGCCGCGGGTGATGGCCTGACGAATCCACCACGTCGCGTACGTGGAGAACTTGAAACCCTTTGTGTAGTCGAACTTTTCCATCGCGCGGATCAGCCCCAGGTTGCCCTCCTGGATCAGGTCCAGCAGCGGCATCCCGCGACCCGTGTAGCGCTTGGCCAGCGACACCACCAGGCGCAGGTTCGCTTCGAGCAGGTGACGCCGCGCCGCCGCGCCGTCGCGCACGACGGCCTCCAGGTCGCGTCGACGGTTCTCGCCCAGCCGCTTACGGGTTTCGAGCAGATGCTCGGCATACAGCCCGGCCTCGATGCGCTTGGCAAGTTCCACTTCGCCCGCGGCGTTCAACAGCGCCGTCTTACCGATGCCGTTGAGATATACGCGCACGAGGTCCGCGGCCGGGCTCTGAGCATCCAGATCGCCGTCAAATCTGCTCGTGCTGGCGTTCGCCATAGCGACCTCCCGTTCGGCTTGTACTGTCATAGAGTTCAACGACAGATCAGCCCTGAGAGTTCCCAGGCCCTTGCCATCTCACACGTCTTGACGTGCAGAAATGTGCCGCCGACCTGAGAATGTCCTGAGAAGTCGGGGGGACGCCCTTATTGGCTACGGAAAGACGTCGCCGCCGGGGCCCGGGGGCCAGTCCGGTTGCGGCTGGCGGCGCGGCTCGAGCGCCGGGCGCTCGGCCGTCGGGAACAGCGGGGTGCGCCGGTGGGCGTCGTCGAACCGCCGGGGCTCCTCGGAGCGGCGCGGCGGCCGGTCGTTGGCGATCAGCACCGCCATCCACGGCAACGGCACCGACACCGCGACGATCGCCAGCGAGATCAGACCGTTGTGCCAGGCGCCGTAGGCGACGGCGGCCAGGATCAGCGCCGGAATGCGGAACGCCATCAGCGTCAGGTATTTACGCACCCGCGCGCGGTGCTGCTCCTCGTAGGACTGGGCCGCGCCGGTGATGAGGACTGGCCTGCCATCGTCGTCGAAACCCAACTCAGAGCGCTTCATATCTCCCCGCGCCTCTTTTCTTTCTGCGCCTCATTTTCCACTGTCCCACACCCGAGGAATTCCGGCAGGAGCGAGTCACGGGGCACAATGTCAGGTATGCAGACCCAGACGATCGAACGCACCGAGACCGACGAACGCGTCGACGACGGGACCGGCAGCGATACGCCGAAGTACTTCCACTACGTCAAGAAGGACAAGATCGCCGAGAGCGCGGTCATGGGCAGCCACGTGGTGGCCCTGTGCGGCGAGGTCTTTCCCGTCACCAAGGCGGCCAAGCCCGGCTCACCGGTGTGCCCGGACTGCAAGCAGATCTACGACCGGATGAAGAAGGACTAGGCCCGGCCCTCACAGCGTCGCGCTGTCGGGCGCCGGCTCCGGCTCCGGCTCCCGCTCCGAAACCATTGACCGCTTCAGCACGGGCACGCGGTGTTCCAGCCACTTGCGCAGCCGGTGCGCGTGCGTCTTGGGCGCCGGGAACTCCTCCTGGATCGCGGCGTTCAGCTCGGCGCCCAGCATCACGGCGAATCCGCCGAAGAACGCGAACAGCAGGAACGCTATCGGGGTGGCCAGCGCGCCGTAGGTGTAGCCGGTGCTGGTGATCCACCGCAGGTAGACCCGCAGGCCCAGAGTGGCGATCAGGAACACGGCGGTGGCGAGCACGGCCCCGAAGATCAGGCGATGCGTCGGCAGGGGCTCGGGCAGCGCCACCCTGTACAGGATCACCACCCCGACCAGCAGGCCGAGGATGAGTGCCGGGTAGTAGCCGTAGCGCAGGACGTTTTCCAGGCTGTCCGGGATGTGCTCGCTCACCTTGCGCGGACCCACCACCAACACCGGCGCCGCGCACACCACGAAAACCAGCATCACCACGTACAGGAACAGGGCGAACAGCCGCTGCCGCACGGGATGCCGCAGCGGGGTCTGGTCGTGCGCCTCCACGACGGCGTCGACGTAGGCCGAGATCGCCGACGATCCGGCCCACATCGAGATGAGGAACCCGACCGACACGACCTCGCCACGGGCGTTGGCGGTGACGTCCCGGATGGTCGGCTCGATGATCTCGTTGACGACGCTGGGCGAGAAGAAGCTGCGGATCGCGGAGATGATGCTCTTCTCGATCGACATCATCGTGTCCGGGCCGAACAGCGGCGCCACGTAGGCCAGGCTGCCCAGGATCCCCAACAGCAATGGGGGGAGCGACAGCGCCGACCAGAAACCCGCCTGCGCCGACTCGGAAAAGATGGAGTCATCCCAGCTTTTGGAGATGGTCCTCAGAGTGAGTCGCCACATGTGATGGCGGGACGGTTTTGCGATTTGATCGCTCATACCCGTCCAGCATTACCGAAGACCGCCGCACTCAGCCACATTGCCCACGGGTGAGTTGGGCGCAATCAGCTCCCGCTGAACTCCAGGACGGCCGACAGCTCGGTCAGTTTCGCCTCGTGCTCGTTGGCGTGGTGCTGGCAGAAGAGAAGCTCGGCTCCGGAAGGCAGCTTGGCGCGGACTCGAGCCGCGGCACCGCAGCGATCGCAGCGGTCCGCACGGGTTAGCTCGGGACTGGTCAGAGTTGCATTCATGGCTTCTCCGTTCTTGCTTTTATTCACTCTCTCAGACGTATGGGGTTTTCGCGTTGTTCCCCGATCGTTATCGGGTGTGTCGTTTCTCACGGCCTGTAAACGTTTGGTTTCGGCGAACTTTCTAAGCTGATCATTCGTGGCTTTCGCTCCTGAAGTGCTGGTACATCTGTGCGGCCGCGACGCGTGGTCGCGGGCCCGCGCCACCGGCGAGATTCGTCCCGACGCGTCCGGCGGTGGTGAGTTCATCCATCTTTCGGCCCCCGAACAGGTCCACCTGCCGGCCAACCGGCTCTACCGCGGGCGCGATGACTTGGTGCTACTGACCATCGACCCGGCGAGGCTGAACTCCGAAGTGCGTTGGGAGCCAGGCGTAGCAACGGACCCGGAGGCGATGCTGTTCCCGCACCTGTACGGTCCGTTGCCCATCGACGCTGTGATTCGGGTCACCGATTACCGGCCGGGCGCCGACGGCACGTTCGCGCCGGCGGGGGAGTCCACGTAGGCGTCGGCCTCGATCTCGACCAGGAGCTGGGGCGCTATCAGCGCGGACACCTCCACCATGGTGGCCGCGGGCCGGATGGCGCCGAAGACCTGCGCGTGCACCGCCGCGACGTCGCGCCACCGGGACATGTCGGTCACGTAGACGCGGGTGCGGACCACGTCGGTCAGCGACGCACCCGCTTCGTGCAGCGCAATCTCGATGCGGTGCAAGGCATCTCGGGCCTGAGCCGCGATGTCTGGCCCGGCGCCGGTCGTTCCGGCCACGGCCACGTGCGGGCCGACCCGGACCGCGCGCGAATAACCGACGGCCGATTCGAACTCGGAGCCAGACGAGACCAGTGTGCGATTCATGGCCGTCACCGTACGACGGTGGCGCCGCCGACGCGACGGGTTTTCTTCTGCGGCTGAGCGCCCTTGTGCGGCAACCGGTTCGGTGGGAGGACGGCTGGCTCTGTAGTTGGATGATCGCGCACCGGCGAAAAGAAAGTGTCCCCTTAGGTGCTCGTGGTTGCCCTAGGTCGATGAACGCAGCCCGAAGGACGGGCCGCGACGACCCAAGGAGATCACCATGAAGAACGCCACCCGCAAGCCCACTCGCATCCACTACGCCGCCGCGCTGTTTGGCGCGCTGGCCATTGCCGCGTTGGCCCCTGCCACCGCTTACGCCGAGCCCAATGGGTCCTCTGGCCCGAGCGGCGGCTGCCACTACACCGACCCTGACGGCTACGACATCCCGATCGATGAGGGCCAGGGCGTGATCGTCGGGGGCAAGCTCGTCACCTGCACGGGCGGGAAGACGGTGGTCACCGATGCGCCGGCGCGCACGAACCCCCATCGACCGGTGCCGCCGAGCCACGCACCCGTGTTGACCCGGAAAATGTAAGCGACGCAACGACATTGAAGCCGTCACGGCCGTCGGGCCCGCCACCGGGAAATCCGGTGGCGGCTGACGCCTCGTATGTTCTGGGTGCCTGGGACTCGCCGCGCGGACGGTGAGTGTCAGTCCAGGTAGTCGCGCAGCACCTGGGAGCGGCTGGGGTGGCGCAGCTTCGACATCGTCTTGGACTCGATCTGACGGATGCGCTCGCGGGTCACGCCGTACACCTGGCCGATCTCGTCGAGCGTGCGCGGCTGGCCGTCGGTGAGGCCGAAGCGCAGCCGTACCACGCCGGCCTCGCGCTCGGACAGCGTCTCGAGCACGGACTGGAGCTGGTCCTGCAGCAGGGTGAAGGACACCGCGTCGACGGCCACCACGGCCTCGCTGTCCTCGATGAAGTCACCCAGCTGGCTGTCGCCCTCGTCGCCGATGGTCTGGTCCAGCGAGATCGGCTCGCGCGCGTACTGCTGGATCTCGAGCACCTTTTCGGGCGTGATGTCCATCTCCTTGGCCAGCTCCTCGGGCGTGGGCTCGCGGCCCAGGTCCTGCAGCAGCTCGCGCTGGATGCGGCCCAGCTTGTTGATCACCTCGACCATGTGAACCGGGATGCGGATGGTCCGGGCCTGGTCGGCCATCGCGCGGGTGATCGCCTGGCGGATCCACCACGTCGCATAGGTGGAGAATTTGTAGCCCTTGGTGTAGTCGAACTTCTCGACCGCGCGGATCAGGCCCAGGTTGCCTTCCTGGATCAGGTCGAGGAACGCCATGCCCCGGCCGGTGTAGCGCTTGGCCAGCGACACCACCAGACGCAGGTTGGCTTCCAGCAGATGGTTTTTCGCGCGATCGCCGTCGCGGCAGATCCACATCATGTCGCGGCGCTGAGCGGCGGGCAGCTTGTCGCCGCGCTCGGCCATTTCGCTCATCAGCTGGGTGGCGTACAGGCCGGCCTCGATCCGCTTGGCCAGCTCCACCTCTTCCTCGGCGTTGAGCAGCGCCACCTTGCCGATCTGCTTGAGGTAGGCGCGGACCGAGTCCGCGGAGGCGGTGAGTTCGGCGTCCTTGCGGGCCTGGCGCAGCGCCTCGGATTCGTCTTCGTCCCAGACGAAATCGCCGGAAGCCTTGTCCTTCTCGGAGGGCTCGGCGATCTCCTCGTCCTCCTCGGCGGCGGCCTCGCCGGCCGCGGCGACCGGGGCGGCCGCCTCCTCGCTGTCCTCGGCGTCGGCCGGCTCGATCTCCGCCTCGTCGCCGTCGGCCGCGACGTCGTCCTCGAGGTCCTCGAGGTTCAGGTCGCCGGCGTCGATCTCCAGGTCGTCGCCGGGCTCAGCGTCGAGTTCGGCGTCGTCGAGATCTTCGACGGCCTCCAGTTCGACCTCGGCGTCCGCCGGGGCGGCCTTGGCCGCCTTCGTTCCGCGGCCCGACGGGGCCTTGGCCGCGCGGGGCTTCTTGGCCTCGCCGGCGGCCTCGGGCTTGGCCGCCCGGGCCGGCGCCTTGGCGGCGCGCTTCGCGGGGGCGGCGGCGTGCGCGGCCTTGGCCGCGGGTCGCTTGGCGGGGGAGGGCGAAGACTTCGTCGCGGTCCGTTTTACCGGCGCATCGGTTGCCGCGCTTGCCTTGGTGGCTGCCACTTACACCCCTTCGTTTGGGCTCACCTTCGGTGGGTATTGGGCATGGTTAACCGAAAGTGTCTGCTATGTCGATGTCGGCGTTGGATCAGCGTCGGCATTCGTACGCTGTCGGTCGGGCGGTCGCCGATGACCATTGTAACGACAGTGAGCGGCCGAACGGCTCTGCCGGGGAAAATCAGTGGGTCACGTCGGAGGTCGAGGCCATGGCCGCGCCCACTATCCCGGCGGTGTTGAGCAGGGCCGCGGCCACCACCGGGGTGCGGTTTTCCAGCAGCGGCAGCCACTTGTCGGCCTTGCGGCTGATGCCGCCGCCGGCGATGAACAGGTCCGGCCACACCGCGTTCTCGATCGCCACCAGCACCCGGGTGACCTGCTTGGTCCACTTTTCGTAGGTCCAGCCGTTGCGCTCCTTGACCGACGACGCCGCCCGCAGTTCGGCCTCCTTGCCGCCGACCTCGAGGTGCCCGAACTCGGTGTTGGGTATCAACGTGCCGTTGTGAATGACGGCCGAGCCGATTCCCGTGCCGAACGTCAGCAACACCACCAGGCCGGACTGGTTGCGGCCGGCCCCGTAGTGTTCCTCGGCCAGCCCGGCGGCGTCGGCGTCGTTGAGCACGGTGACGTCCTGGCCGTTCAGCTCGGCGCTGATGATGTCGCGGGCGTTGGTGCCGATCCACGCCTTGTCCACGTTGGCCGCCGTCTGGACGACGCCGTGGGTGACGACCCCGGGATAGGTCACGCCGAGCGGGCCGGTCCAGCCGAACGCGTTGACCACCTCGGCGATGGTCTTGGCGACCGCGGCCGGGGTCGCCGGCTGCGGGGTCAACAGCTTGACCCGTTCGCCGATCAGCTGCCCGGTGTCCATGTCGACGATGCCGCCCTTGATGCCGCTGCCGCCGACGTCGATGCCGAATCCCCGACGCTGTGGGCTGCCCCCGGCGGGGCCGGTGCGGGGCGTGTCCGTGGTCGAGTCGGTGCTGGTCATCGGAGCTCCTGGGCGTGGCTGCGGCTGTCCGCCCACCTTAGCCCGGCGCCAATGTGGCCACGGGGTATCTGCGCCGCCGCGCCGCCTGTGATGCGATAGACCGGTGAGCCGAGGAGATGACGAGCCCGCCCGGTTGCGCACGGTGGCCGAGTCGCTGGCCACGGAAGCGGCCGCGTTCGTGCGCCGTCGTCGCGCCGAGGTGTTCGGTGCGGGCTCGACGGTCACCGGCGGCGGGGCGGTGCGCTCCAAGAGCACCCCGACCGATCCGGTGACCGTCGTCGACACCGAAACGGAGCGCCTGCTGCGGGAGCGGTTGGCCGAATTGCGCCCGGGCGACCCGATTCTCGGCGAGGAGGGCGGCGGGCCGGCCGACCCGGCGGGCACCCCCGCCGACGCGATCACCTGGGTGCTCGATCCCATCGACGGCACGGTGAACTTCGTCTACGGCATCCCGGCGTACGCGGTGTCGGTCGGTGTCCAGGTCGCCGGGGTGTCGGTGGCGGGCGCGGTCGCCGACGTCGTCGGCGGCCAGGTGTACTCGGCGGCAACCGGCCTGGGTGCGCATGTCAGCGACGGGCAGGGGGTCAGACCGTTGCGGTGCGCCGCGGTCGACGATTTGTCGATGGCGTTGCTGGGCACCGGTTTCGGCTACTCACGGCAGCGCCGGGCGACGCAGGCGGCGTTGTTGGCCCGGCTGCTGCCGCTGGTCCGCGACGTTCGCCGGATCGGTTCGGCGGCCCTGGATTTGTGCATGGTCGCGGCGGGCCGGCTCGACGCGTTCTACGAGCACGGCCTGCAACCGTGGGATTGCGCCGCGGGTGCGCTGATCGCCGCCGAGGCCGGCGCGCGAGTTTCGTTGCCGGCGAACGACATCGAGGGTGCGGGCCTGGTGCTGGCCGCCGCGCCGGGGATCGCCGACGAGCTGCTGGCCGCCCTGGACGACATCGACGGGCTGGACCCGATCCTCGATTGACGTCAGCAGGCGCTGCCGTGAATCTTGTTGAGCAGCGCGGGATCCGACGGCTCGGTGGCGCCGGGGCGCAGGGCGGCCAGGGCGGCGTCGATGTCGTCGTTGTGGGCCAGGGCGGTGAAGTCGGTCCCCAAAGCCAGGTCGACGGAGTCGTCGGCGCGGTTGTCGTTGAACAGCTCCATGCACGGCGCCACCAGCCAGACCGTCGCCGCGGAGGCCTGTCCGGCGGTGCCGAAGCGGATCTGCCCCTGGCAGGTGAGCCGGGCGCCGGCGTACAGCGGATCGTTGGCCGCGGTCGGCTGGGCGAACCCGAGGTCTTTCAGCGCGCCCGCGACGTCGCCGGCCTGCCCGCCGCGGCCGCTGGCGTTGAGCACGCGGACCTTGGTGTCGCCGAGCTTGGCGGGCGTGACGTCCATCATCGCGCTGCGCGACACCTGCTCGCCGAGCTGAGCCGTCCCCGAGCCGCTCGGCTTCGGCGGCGGGTTGCACACCGCGACCTCGTGCACCTTGGCCGGCCGGGTCAGCGCGATGGTCCACACCACCGCCGTCGCCACGACCAGGAAAATCACCACCACGATGGCGGGCCGGGGATTGCGTCGCCGGAAGGGCCGACCGTGCTTGTCGAAGGCGGTACCCTCGGTGATTTGTGCGACCACAGGTGCACTCTAGTCGCACCCTAAACGCACTGTTCAAAGGCGAACGCAAGGCCCAGAATGAGTGTGTGACGTAAATCACACATTAACGGACCGTGATCCGGGCACGAATCATTTGGTGGATGCGTTCGACGCTGGTACAAAGCGATGCTTGAGCAATGAGGGCATGTGAGGGGATAGGGCAATGCCTACCGACTATGACGCTCCACGGCGCACCGAGACTGACGACGTCTCGGAGGACTCGCTGGAGGAGCTCAAAGCACGACGCAACGAGGCGGCTTCGGCCGTGGTCGACGTCGACGAATCCGAAACCGCCGAATCTTTCGAACTGCCCGGTGCCGACCTGTCCGGAGAAGAACTGTCGGTCCGCGTCATTCCGAAGCAGGCTGACGAGTTCACCTGCTCGAGCTGTTTCCTGGTGCAACACCGCAGCCGGCTGGCCAGCGAGAAGAACGGCCTGATGATCTGTACCGACTGCGCGGCTTGACCCGGGTCAGCTGCGCAATGCCGACAGCACCCGCTCGGGGTGGCGGCAGCTCACCAGCCAGTACGGCGTGGGGTCGTCCGGGTCGTCCAGGACGACCAGGATCATCGGGCCGACCCATGCCCGGTGCAGCACGAAAGCCGCGGGGTCGAGCTGGCGGCCCAGCGCCGCGGATTTGGCCGACGGCGCAACCGCGGCGGACCGGGCGACCGCGGTGACCGGCAGGTGGGCCTCGCCGGCCCACAGTTCCACCCCGCCCGGCACGCTCGGGTCGGCGGTCACCCGGATCTCCACGCGGCCCAGCCACAGCAGGGTTCCGGTCGCCACCGCGAAAAGCGTTGCGTACGGCAGCCAGGACGGCCGGGGGGCGACGCCCATGTTGACTTCGAATGCGAGCAGCCCCGCCAGCCCGAAGGCCAACGGCCACCACCACCAGGGCACCCACAGTCGTTCGCGATATCGCACACTGTGCGGCGCGACGCGCGTACCGGACACGCAGTCAAGGGTAATCTGTGGCCCCGTGTCGACCAGTCTGGCCATCGTCCGCCTCGATCCCGAGCTCCCAATGCCCGTGCGCGCCCACGAGGGCGACGCCGGGGTGGATCTCTATAGCGCGGAAGACCTCAAGCTGGAACCCGGGCGACGCGCCCTGGTGCGCACGGGGGTGGCGGTCGCGATCCCGTTCGGGATGGTCGGGCTGGTCCACCCACGTTCGGGTTTGGCGTCGCGCGTAGGGCTTTCGATCGTCAACAGCCCGGGCACCATCGACGCGGGCTACCGCGGCGAGATCAAGGTCGCGCTGATCAACCTCGATCCGGCCGAGCCGATCGTCGTGCATCGTGGTGACCGCATCGCCCAACTGCTGGTGCAGCGGGTCGAGCTGGTCGAGCTGGTCGAGGTGTCGTCGTTCGACGAGGCCGGCCTGGCCGAAACATCCCGTGGCGACGGTGGCCACGGTTCCTCCGGCGGACATGCGAGTTTGTGACCGCTAGCGACGATGCAGAGCGGAGCGATGAGGAGGAGGAGCGGCACTGATGGCGGCACTTAAGAGAAACAACGACGACAGTGACAAACCGGTGGACGCGGAAGCCGCCGCCGACCCGATCGACGAGGAGTTCGACGAAGAGCTCGAGGGCCCGTTCGACATCGACGATTTCGACGACCCCTCGGTCGCGGAGCTCGCGCGGCTGGACCTGGGCTCGGTGCTCATCCCGATGCCGGAGGCGGGCCAGTTACAGGTCGAGCTGACCGAGACCGGGGTCCCCAGCGCCGTGTGGGTCGTCACGCCCAACGGCCGGTTCACCATCGCCGCCTACGCGGCACCGAAAACCGGTGGGCTGTGGCGTGAGGTGGCCAGCGAGCTCGCCGACTCGCTGCGCAAGGACGGGGCCCAAGTGAGCATCAAGGACGGCCCGTGGGGCCGCGAGGTGGTCGGCTCCGCGTCCGGCGCGGTCCGCTTCATCGGCGTCGACGGCTACCGCTGGATGATCCGCTGCGTCGTCAACGGGGCGCACGAGACGATGGAAGCTCTCGAGCAGGAGGCACGAGCGGCGTTGGCGGACACCGTCGTTCGCCGCGGCGACACACCGCTGCCGGTGCGCACCCCGTTGACCGTGCAGCTGCCCGAGCCGATGGCGCAGCAACTGCGCGAGGCCGCGGCCGCCCAGCAGGCCGCCGCGCAAGAGGCCGCGGAGCAGGGGCCGCCCGAGCCGGCGGCGCGCCGCAGCGCCGATGGCTCGGCCATGCAGCAGCTGCGCACCACCACCGGCGGCTGACCCGAACCGGCTAGTCCACGTCGGCGAGGGCGGCCAGGCACGCCGCGCCCAGCGCGGCCGGATCCGAGCCGATCTCGTCGAGCGTCACCGTCCGCAGCGCCGCGCGCGGCGCGGCGTGCACCCACTCCTCACCCACCCGCAACGGATGGATGGGGTCGTCGATGGCGGCCGCCACGCCCATCGGCACGGCCAGCCGGGCCAGCTCGGCGTGGTCCGGCGCCACATGGGCGGCGGCCTCGTCCATCGCGTCGGGCAGTTGCGGCCACTGGGCGCGCCACGAACGGGCCAGCTCGTCGGCCAGCCACGCCGGGCTCGACGCCCGCATCTGGCCGGTCGTCGCCTCCAGCCCGTCGGCGCGCAGCTGCGCGGCGGTGTGCCGCGCCGCCAGCGCCGCGGGCGCCTCCTCCGGCGCCCCGGCCCAGGCCGGCAGCGCGGCCAGCACCGCGACCGTCTTGTCCGCGTGGGTCAGTGCCCAGGCGACCGCCACCGCCGCGCCGATCGAGACGCCGCCGACCGCGATCGGGCCGGTGCGCGCGGCGGCGTCCAACGCCGAGACGTAGCCGTCGATCAACCGATCCGGCTGGGGCGGCGGGGTCACCAGGACGGCGCCGGCGCCGCGCAACGGACCGGAAAAGGCCCGGTAGACGTAGTCGTCGTCGGACCCGGTGCCGGGCAACAACACCGTCGTGACACCCCGCAGATCGACAGCCACACCCCGATAGTGGCATCACGTTTGAGTCGGTTGGCGCGCGGGAACCAACAGGTCTACGGTGTCCGTTGGCATAAGTGGAAGCGCCGAGGCTTATCAGCATTGTCAGGAGTGGCCATGGGGGCCCAAGGATATCTTCGCCGGCTCACCCGTCGGTTGACGGAGGCGCCGGAGCAACGCGACTCTGAAGAGTTGTCCGACGAGGTCGCAAGCACCGGCGCGCAACGGGTTATCGATTGCGAGCGTGGCCAAGAGGTCACCATGATCGGCACGCTGCGCAGCGTGGAATGTAACGGCAAGGCCTGCGCGGGCGGCGTCCGCGCCGAGCTGTTCGACGGCAGCGACACGGTCACCCTGGTCTGGTTGGGGCAGCGGCGGATCCCGGGCATCGACTCGGGCCGCAAGCTGCGGGTGCGGGGGCGGCTGGGCAAGCTGGAGAACGGCACCAAGGCCATCTACAACCCGCACTACGAAATTCAGCGGTGACGCTTCCCGACGATCGGGAGTCGAGTCCGGGATCGCACGATTCGACCGCGCCCGAACGCGCGAGCGTTAACCGGCTTACCGCGGAACGGCTGCTGCGACAGGCGGGCGGGGTCAGCGGCGTCATCTATTCGTCGCTGCCGGTTGTGATCTTCGTCATCGCGTCGAGCCTGTGGGGCCTGTTCGTGGCCATCGGCGCCGCGCTGGCCGCGGCGGCGCTGGTCCTGCTGTGGCGGCTGATCCGACGGGAATCGCCGCAGCCCGCATTCTCGGGGTTCTTCGGCGTGGCCATCTGCGCGCTGGTCGCCTACATCGTCGGGGAGTCCAAGGGCTACTTCCTGATCGGCATCTGGACGTCGCTGCTCTGGGCGGTGGTGGTCGCGGCGTCGGTGATCATCCGGCGGCCGCTGGTCGGTTACGTGTGGAGCTGGGCCACCGGGCGTGGCCGCGCCTGGCGCGACGTGCCGAGGGCCGTCTACGCGTTCGACATCGCATCGGTCTTCTGGGTGCTGGTCTTCGCCGCCCGGTTCGTGGTCCAGGGCATGCTCTACGACGCCGACCAGACCGGCTGGCTGGCGTTCGCGCGCATCGCGATGGGCTGGCCGCTGACCGTGGCGGCCGCGCTAGTCACGTACCTGGCGATCAAGTCGGCCCAGCGTGCCATGTTGGCGGCCGGTGACACCGGCACCCAGATCGCGGCCGACCCGGTCCGCGACTAGCGGTGATCGCGAGCGCGGCGGAGCCGGGCGCTGCGGGTCACCGCCATGGGCCTAGCCCTAGTCGCTGAGCGCCGGGCCGTCCGGCAGTAGCAGCTTGCGCAGGTCCTCTTCGGCCTCGGCGACCGCGACGAACAGCAGCTCGTCGCCGCCCTCCAGCGGCTCGTCCGCCTCGGGCACGATCACCCGCGGGCCGCGCAGGATCGTCACCAGCGAGGCGTCCCGGGGCAGCTGCAGCCGGCGCACCGGCTTGCCGCCCCAGGGGGTGTCGTCGGGCAGGGTGATCTCGACGAGGTTGGCCTGCCCTCTGCGGAATTCCATGAGCCGCACCAGATCACCGACCGCCACGGCCTCTTCGATCAGCGAGGCGAGCATGCGCGGGGTGGACACCGCCACATCCACGCCCCAGGCGTCGGTGAACAACCATTCGTTGCGCGGGTCGTTGACCCGGGCCACCACCCGGGGCACCGCGAATTCGGTCTTGGCCAGCAGGCTGAGCACGACGTTGGCTTTGTCGTCGCCGGTCGCGGCCACCACCACGTCGAACTCCTGCAGGTGCACCGATTCCAGCAGGCTCAGCTCGCAGGCGTCGCCGAGCCGCCAGTGCGCGGCGGGGATGGCGTCGACGTCGACGTGATCGGGGTTGCGCTCGATGAGCGTCACGTCGTGGCCGTTGCCGACGAGTTCGCGACTTACGGAGCGGCCCACCGCACCGGCCCCGGCGACAGCTACCTTCATTTGCGCCGCTCCTTAACCGAGTTCTTCACTGGGTGGCAGCGCGGCGATGGCCACGGCCTCGGCGGCGCGGCCCGAGATCGCCGCGACGTAGACCTGATCGCCGGCCTGCAGGGCCGTCTTGGGCTCGGGCAGGACGCCGGCGCCGAACCGGATCAGGAAGGCGACCCGGGCGCCGGTGGCCTGCTCGAGATCGGTGACCCGGTGCCCGATCCACTCCTCGTGCAGGACGACCTCCGCGACGGCCACCGTGCCGGTCGGGTCCCGCCACTTGGCGGTTTCGGTGTCCCGCAGCAGCGCGTTGAGCAGGCGGTCGGTGGTCCAGGGCACGGTGGCAATGGTGGGGATGCCGAGGCGCTCGTACACCTCCGCGCGCTTGGCGTCGTAGATCCGGGCCACGACGCGCTTCACGCCGAAGGTCTCCCGGGCCAGCCGCGCCGAGATGATGTTCGAGTTGTCCCCGGAGGACACGGCGGCGAACGCGTCCGCCTCCTCGATGCCGGCCCGCAGCAACACGTCGCGGTCGAACCCCTGGCCGAGCACCCGTTCCCCGCCGTATTCCGGGCTGAGCCGGTTGAAGGCCGTGCTGTCGCGGTCGATGACCGCGACGTCGTGGCCGATCCGCGACAGCCCGTCGGCCACCGAGGAACCGACGCGGCCGCAGCCCATCACCACTACTCGCAATTTCCGATCCTCTCGGCTGCGTCCTGCGGCCCCCATCGGCAACCCACGTCGGCCAGCCGATTTCGGGTCGGCAAACATTCTCACCTACGAAGCTACCGCCACACCCCGGTGGGCTTAGTGTTGGCTCTCGTGTCCAAACTTTCCACCGCAGCGCGTCGGTTGCTAATTGGCCGGCCGTTTCGCAGCGACCGGTTGAGTCACACCCTGCTGCCCAAGCGGATCGCCTTGCCGGTGTTCGCCTCCGATGCGCTGTCCTCGGTGGCGTACGCCCCCGAAGAGGTCTTCCTGATGCTGTCGGTGGCCGGCGTCACCGCGTACGCGCTGACGCCGTGGATCGGTCTGGCCGTGGCCGCGGTGATGTTGGTCGTGGTGGCCAGCTACCGGCAGAACGTGCACGCCTACCCGTCCGGCGGGGGTGACTACGAGGTGGTCACCACCAACCTCGGCGATACGGCCGGCCTGGTGGTCGCCAGCGCGCTGATGGTGGATTACGTTCTGACCGTTGCCGTTTCGACGGCGTCGGCGATGTCCAACATCGGCTCCGCGATCCCGATCGTGGCCCAGCACAAGGTGTGGTTCTGCGTGGCGGCCATCCTGCTGGTGATGGCGTTGAACCTGCGGGGCATCCGCGAATCCGGGGTGGCGTTCGCCATCCCGACGTACGCGTTCATCGTCGGTGTCTTCGTGATGATCGGCTGGGGGCTGATCCGGATCTTCGTGCTGGGCAACCCGCTGCGGGCGGAGTCCGCCGGGTTCCAGATGCACGCCGAGCACGGCCAGGTCGTCGGCTTCGCGCTCGCCTTCCTGGTGGCCCGCTCGTTCTCCTCGGGCTGCGCGGCGCTCACCGGTGTGGAGGCGATCAGCAACGGCGTCCCGGCCTTCGAGAAGCCCAAGTCGCGCAACGCGGCGACGACGCTGCTGCTGCTGGGCGGGATCGCGGTGACCCTGCTGATGGGGATCATCGTGTTGGCCCAGCAGATCAAGGTCCAGCTGGTCGAGGATCCCGCCCGGCAACTGACCGGCGCCCCGCCGGGTTACTACCAGAAGACACTGGTCACCCAGCTGGCCGAAACGGTCTTCGGCAGCTTCCACATCGGCTTCCTGCTGATCGCCACGGTGACGGCGCTCATCCTGGTGCTCGCCGCCAACACCGCGTTCAACGGTTTCCCGGTGCTCGGTTCGGTCCTGGCGCAGCACAGCTACCTGCCGCGCCAGCTGCACACCCGCGGCGACCGGTTGGCGTTCTCCAACGGAATCCTGTTTCTGTCGGGGGCGGCGCTGCTGGCGATCATCGCGTTCCGGGCGGAGGTCACCGCCCTGATCCAGCTCTACATCGTCGGCGTGTTCATTTCGTTCACGCTGAGCCAGATCGGCATGGTGCGGCACTGGACCCGGTTGCTGCGCACCGAGACCGATCCGCGGGCGCGCCGCAAGATGATGCGGTCCCGGGTGGTGAACACCATCGGATTGCTTTCCACCGGCGCCGTTCTGCTGGTCGTCCTGGTCACCAAATTCGTCGCCGGCGCGTGGATCGCGTTGTTCGCGATGGGTTTGCTGTTCGGGATGATGAAGATGATCCACCGGCACTACCGCACCGTCAGCCGGGAACTCGAGCAGCAGGCGGCCGCCCAGCACGACGTGGTGCTGCCCAGCCGCAATCACGCCCTGGTGCTGGTGTCCAAGCTGCACCTGCCGACGCTGCGCGCCCTGGCCTACGCCCGCGCGACCCGGCCCGATGTCCTCGAGGCGCTCACCGTCAGCGTCGACGAGGGCGAAACCCGCGAGTTGGTGCACCAGTGGGAAGAGAGCGACATCAGCGTGCCGCTGAAGGTCATCGCCTCGCCGTACCGCGAAATCACCCGGCCCATACTCGATTACGTCAAACGCGTCAGCAAGGAGTCGCCGCGAACGGTCGTCACCGTGTTCATCCCCGAGTACGTGGTGGGCCACTGGTGGGAACAGGTGCTGCACAACCAGAGCGCGCTGCGGCTCAAGGGCCGGTTGCTGTTCATGCCCAACGTGATGGTGACTTCCGTTCCGTGGCAACTGACTTCGTCGGAGCGGCTGAAGACCTTGCAGCCGCACGCCGCCCCGGGTGACGCTCGCAGGGGAATCTTCGATTGACCCGCGAATCACCTGGCGCGGTGCTGCCCGCGCGCGAGCAGCTGACGCTGGTCACCGGCGCGCCGGCCAACGGCGGCAGTTGCGTCGCGCATCACGAAGGACGCGTGGTGTTCGTCCGCTACGCGCTGCCGGGTGAGCGAGTGCGGGTGCGGGTCACCGCCGACCGCGGATCCTATTGGCACGCAGAGGTTGTCGAGGTGCTCGACCCGTCGGACGACCGCGTCGAATCGCTGTGCCCGATCGCCGGGGTGGACGGCGCCGGGTGTTGCGACTTGGCGTTCGCCGCGCCGGAGGCGGCCCGCGCGCTCAAGGCGCAGGTGGTGGCCAATCAGCTCGAGCGGTTGGGCGGGCACCACTGGGACGGCGAGGCCGAACCGCTGCCGGGTTCCGGGCCGACGGGGTGGCGCACCCGCGTCCGGCTCGACGTGGGCGCGGACCGGCGCCCCGGCTTCCACCGCTACCACAGCGACGAGCTGGTCACCGACCTGCGCTGCGCGCAATTGCCGGCCGGCATGCTCGACGGGCTCGCCGAACCCGATTGGCCCCCAACGGCGCAGCTGCACGTCGTGGTGGACGACGACGGTGCGCGCCACGTGGTGCGCACGCTGCGGCAGGGCAGACGGACCGTGACCAAGGTCGTGGAGGGCGCCTACGAGGCGGTGCAGCGAGTGGGCGGGCGCAGCTGGCAGATACCGGTGACCGCCTTCTGGCAGGCGCACCGCGGCGCGGCCGCGGTGTACAGCCGCCTGGTCGCCGACTGGGCGCAGGCGGGCGCCGGCATGACCGCCTGGGATCTCTACGGCGGCGCGGGCGTTTTCGCCGCGGCGCTCGGGGCGGCGGTCGGGGAGTCCGGGCGGGTGCTGAGCGTCGACACCTCGCGCGCCGCCACCCGGGCCGCCCGCGCCGCGCTGGACGATCTAGCCCAGGTGCGGGTCGTCACCGACTCGGTGCGGCGTGCGCTCGGCGCCCAACGATCGCGTGCGGACGTCGCGGTGCTGGACCCGCCGCGGGCGGGCGCCGGGCGGGAAATCATCGACCTCCTCGCGGCCGCCGGCGTCCCGCGCGTGGTGCACATCGGTTGCGAGGCGGCCTCTTTCGCCCGCGACATCGGGCTCTACCTCGGCCACGGCTACGCCGTCGAGCAGATCAAGGTGTTCGACGCGTTCCCGCTCACCCATCACACCGAGTGCGTCGCGCTGCTGACCCGCGCTCAGGCCAGCACGGTGTAGCGCAGCCACAGGTAGCCGGCCGCGAGCGCCAACGACACCGCGGTGACCACCACGCCCTTGCGGGTGAACTCCCAGAACGAGATGGGATTGTCGGCGCGCCGGGCGATTCCGAGCAGCACGATGTTGGCGCTGGCGCCGATGGCGGTCAGGTTGCCGCCGAAGTCGGTGCCCAGGGCCAGCGCCCACCACAGGACGCCGGAGTGGGCGTGGTCGCCCAGGGCGGGGGCCAGATCGGCGACGACGGGCGCCATGGTGGCGGCATACGGGACGTTGTCGACGATCCCGCTGATCACCACCGACGCGACGAGTATGGTCATCGTCGCGATCAGGGTGTTGCCGCCGGTGGCCGTGATCGCCGCGCGTGCAAGCTGTTTGACGACACCGGTCTTCACCAGGGCGCCGACCATGATGAACAGGCCGGCGAAGAACAGCAGCGTGTCCCACTCGACGCTGGACAGGTAATCCGAGGACTTCAGCCTGGACGCGACGATCAGGATGCCGGCGCCCAGTAGCGCGATGACCGAGGGCTCCATGTGCAACGGCGAGTGCGCGATGAACGCGGTGAACACCGCCAGCAACACGATGCCGCACGTGATGAGCAGCCGCGGATCGCGAATGGCCTCCTTTTCCTCCAGCGACATCACGTCGGCGACGCGCCCGGGGTCGACGGTGAAGGCGCCGGGAAAAAGGCGCGGCAGCAAGGCAATCAGCACGGCGACGACGATGACCACGATGGGCGCCAGATGGATCAGGAAGTCGTTGAAGGTCAGGCCGGCCTTGCTGGCGATGATGATGTTGGGCGGGTCGCCCACCAGCGTGGCCGCGCCGCCGATGTTGGACGCGAATACCTCGGCCATCAAAAACGGCGCCGCGTTGACCGCCAGGCGGTCGCACACCAGCAGCGTCACCGGGGCGACCAGCAACACCGTGGTGACGTTGTCCAGCAGGGCCGACGCGATCGCGGTGACCAGGACCAGCAGGATCATGACGCGCAACGCGGAACCGCGGGCGCGTTTGGCCGACCAGATCGCCACGTATTCGAAGACGCCCGTCTGGCGCAGCACGCTGACGATGATCATCATGCCGAGCAGCAAAAAGATGACGTCCCAATCGATTCCGGTCTCGTGCGAATAGAACACGTCGTCGGAATGGATGATCGGCAACATGACCACGATGGCCGCGCCGGCGAGCGCCACGAAGGTTTTGTTGACGCGATCGCTGGCAATCAGGGCATACGCGATGACGAACACCAGGATCGCGATGATGCTCATTTATTCACCTGTGCGGATCAATGCCTCAGCGCCGCCCCAAGCACGCGTGACGCCGTGATCACCCCGATCAGCCGGCCCTCCTTGACCACCGCCACCAGCGGGCTGCGCAGCCGCGCCATCAGCGCCGCCACCTCGATGATGGTGTCGTCGGAGTTGGCCGGCGGTATGTCGACCAGATGGTCCGGCAACACGTCGCCCACCTTCTTGCCGCTCAACTTCTCCGCGCAGCGGTCGGCCATCGATTCGTTGAGCACGCCGGCCAGCGACGGGTCGTCCTGGACGTACTGGGGCACGATGAAGCGGACCACCTGGGAGGCGGGCAGCACGGCGTAGGGGCGTCCCGAGCTGTCGGTCACCAGCAGCCCGGGCAGCCGGTGTTCCGCGAGCATTCGCGCGGCGTCCAGGGCGTTCGCGTCGATGCTGACCACCGGAAAGTCCTCGACGATCTGCTCGGCGCGCATGAAGCGACGATACGTCCGCGGGGGGTGTGCGGCGAGGGCCGGCGGCCACGGCGTACTCCTGGGTCGGCGGGACAACGTGCCGACCAGGCTTCCCGGCTCACCGCGAGACTGAGGTTACCAAAGGCGCGGCTGCGGCGAAGGCGAGCGAAATCGCAAACTCCGCACCGGCGCCACCCCCCGCCGGCTGCGTAGACTGTCGGGATGCTGGAACAGATCCGCGGGCCCGCTGATCTGCAATACCTGTCCCAACAGCAGCTGCGCGAACTTGCCGCCGAGATTCGCCAGTTCCTGATCCACAAGGTCGCTGCCACCGGGGGACACCTGGGGCCCAACCTGGGCGTGGTCGAACTGACGCTGGCGCTGCACCGCGTCTTCGACTCGCCGCACGACCCGATCGTCTTCGACACCGGTCATCAGGCCTACGTGCACAAGATGTTGACCGGGCGCTCGCAGGACTTCGAGAGCCTGCGCAAGAAGGGCGGCCTGTCGGGCTATCCGTCACGCGCCGAGAGCGAACACGACTGGGTGGAGTCCAGCCACGCCAGCGCGGCGCTGTCCTACGCCGACGGCCTGGCCAAGGCGTTCGAGCTGACCGGCCACCGCAACCGGCACGTCGTCGCCGTGGTCGGCGACGGCGCGCTCACCGGCGGAATGTGCTGGGAGGCGCTGAACAACATCGCCGCGTCGCGCCGGCCGGTGATCATCGTCGTCAACGACAACGGGCGCAGCTATGCGCCGACGATCGGCGGCGTCGCCGACCGCCTGGCCACCCTGCGCCTGCAGCCGGCCTACGAGCAGGTCCTGGAGCGGGGCCGCGACGCGGTGCGTTCGCTGCCGCTGGTGGGTCAGATGGCGTATCGCTTCATGCACAGCGTCAAGGCCGGCATCAAGGACTCGCTGTCCCCGCAGTTGCTGTTCACCGACCTCGGCCTGAAGTACGTCGGCCCGGTCGACGGTCACGACGAACGCGCGGTGGAGATGGCACTGCGCCACGCGCGCGGCTTCGGCCGGCCGGTGATCGTGCACGTCGTCACCCGCAAGGGCATGGGTTACGCGCCGGCCGAGGACGACGAGGCCGAGCAGATGCACTCCTGCGGCGTGATCGACCCGGTCACCGGGCAGGCCACCAAGATCGCCGGCCCGGGCTGGACCGCCACGTTCTCCGAAGCGCTCATCGGCTACGCGAGGAAACGCCGCGACATCGTTGCCATCACCGCGGCGATGCCCGGCCCGACGGGGTTGTCGGCGTTCGGGCAACAGTTTCCCGATCGCCTGTTCGACGTCGGCATCGCCGAGCAGCACGCGCTGACGTCGGCCGCGGGCCTGGCGATGGGCGGCATGCACCCGGTGGTGGCCATCTACTCGACGTTCCTCAACCGGGCCTTCGACCAGATCATGATGGACGTCGCGCTGCACAAGCTGCCCGTCACCATGGTGCTGGACCGGGCCGGGATCACCGGCAACGACGGCGCCAGCCACAACGGCATGTGGGACCTCTCGATGCTGGGCATCGTGCCCGGCATGCGGGTGGCGGCGCCCAGGGATGCCACCCGGCTGCGTGAGGAACTCGGTGAGGCCCTCGACGTCAACGACGGCCCGACGGCACTGCGGTTCCCCAAAGGCGATGTGGGGGAAGACATTCCGGCCCTCGAGCGCCGGTCGGGCGTCGACGTGCTCGCCGTGCCGGCCGCCGGCTTGAACCACGACGTGCTGCTGGTGGGCGTCGGCGCGTTCGTCCCGATGGCGCTCGAGGTGGCCAAGCGGCTGCATAACCAGGGGATCGGCGTGACGGTGATCGACCCGCGCTGGGTGCTCCCGGTGTCCGACGCGGTGCTGGAACTGGCCCGGCAGCACAAGCTCGTCGTCACCTGCGAGGACAACGGGGTCAACGGCGGTGTCGGGTCGGCGGTGTCGTCGGCCCTGCGCGGCGCGGACATCGACGTTCCGTGCCGCGACGTCGGCCTGCCGCAGCGGTTCTACGAGCACGCCGCGCGGGGTGAGCTGCTGGCCGACCTGGGGCTGACGGATCAGGACGTGGCCCGCCGCATCACCGGCTGGGTCGCCGCCCTGGGCAGCCCCGTCACCGAGGCGGAGATCCGCGAGCACCTCGACTAGACGCCTCGGGAGCGCGGCGGAGCCGTGCGAACCGGGTCGCCACCACCGACTAATGCCCCGAGCGGGAGTGCATTCAGGGCTTTGAGTGTGCGCTCAGGCAGGGATTTAGCTGATTTTTCCGCCCTGCGCGCACACGCGATGCCCACGATTCACACCCGACGCGCGCACACTTCCGGAACTAGTCGTCCTCGACCGGCGGCTGCAGCGCGCGCGCCAGCACGGGATCGACCAATTCCCGCTGCCACGGCCGCGCCTGCCCGGCGCGCAGGAACGTCTCGACCGCCTCGAAGGGATCGGGCGCGGCCTCCCAGTCCCAGCACAGCCGCCGCACCAGGTCGGGCGAGACCAGGTTCTCGGTGGGGACGTTGACCCGTTCCGACACCTCCGACAGCGCGGCCCGCGCCGCCTCCAGCCGCGCGGCGGCCTCGGGTTTGCGCCGGCTCCACCGCGCCGGCGGCGGCGGCCCGTTCGGCGGTTCGGCGTCCACGGGCGGATTCTTGGTCTGCCGGGCGGCTTCCAGCGCCCCCAGCCACGTGGCGGCGCTGCGCCGTTGATTGCGCCCGCCGAACACCGGCAGCGCGGTGAGTTCCTCGACCGTCTTCGGGTCGGCGATGGCGGCCTCGATGATGGCCGAGTCCGGCAGGATGCGGCGCGGCGCGATGTCGCGGCGCTGGGCGATGCGGTCGCGCGTCAGCCACAGTTCGCGGACCGCGGCCAGGCCGCGCTGGTCGCGCACCCGGTGGATTCCCGACGTGCGCCGCCACCGGTCCCGCCGCGTCGCCGCGCTCGGATCGCGGGAGCCGACCGCGCGTAGGTAGTCGAATTCCTCAGCGGCCCAACCGCTTTTGCCCTGCTGGTTCAGAACGTCGGCGATCGCGGTGCGCAGTTCGATGAGAAGTTCGACGTCCAGCGCCGCGTAGTTGAGCCATTCCTCGGGCAGGGGCCGTTTGGACCAATCGGCCGCGCCGTGGCCCTTGGCCAGCCCGGCCCCCAGCAGCCGCTCCACCATGGTCGCCAGGTTCACCCGCTCGAACCCGGCCAGCCGCCCGGCCAGCTCGGTGTCGTACAGGGCCGGCGGGTGCAGTCCTACCTCCGCCAAGCAGGGCAGGTCCTGATCGGCGGAATGCAGGATCCACTCGTCCTCGCCCAGCACCTCGGCGACGGGCCGCAGCGCCTCCAGCGGGTCGGCGCCGTGGCTGACCGGGTCGATGAGCACGGTGCCGGCACCGGCCCGCCGGATCTGGATCAAATACGCGCGGTTGGAATACCGGAAACCTGACGCCCGCTCGGCGTCCACCGCGAACGGGCCGCGCCCCCGATCCAGGCGCTGCGCGGCCTCCTCGATCTGGCGGACCGTCACCGAAAGATCGGGGATCCCTTCGGCCGGGTGCAGCAGCGGCGTGGGCTCCGGTTCGGCGCTGTCGGGCGCGGTGCTGCCGGGCCCGTCGGCCTCCGGTTCGCACATGTCAGGCGCGTGACCGAGAGCTCAGATCCGTGACGCCCGTCGGCGGGAGGCCCGCCGCGTGTTCCAGTACCTCACAGAAGGCCTCGACGTGGACGCCCACCTGCGGCGTGGTCGCCGTCCAGGACGCCCGCAACTCCAACTGGTGGGCGCGCGGCGGGCCGGAGATGTCGCCGTAGCGCACCGAGGTGGTGGCGGTGACGGTGCCGCCCAGGGCGGTGACCTGTTCCATCCGCGACTCCAGGGCCTCCACCAGCCAGCTCCACGCCACCTCCGGCAGCAGGGGGTCGACGGCCTCGCTGGGATCCAGGTCGGCCTGGATGTAGGCGACCAGCCGGATGGTGCCGTCCCACGCGTCGGCGCCTTCGGGGTCGTAGAGCAGGATCAGGCGGCCGAAGGCGTCGCCGTCGGATCGCTCGGGGACAATCTCGCGGTCGGGATGTTTCACCTCGGCCCCCAGCGCGTAGCTGTAGGGGGCCAGGCGCTGCGGCGGGCGGATGGGGCCCAGCTCCAGCTCGGGCCGCACGGTGACGGCGTTCATGGCCGCGACTGCCTCGCGGAATGGCTCCGGTTCAGCTGAGGTCACTTGACGCCGCTCCTGTTCATCCCGGCCGTCCTTCGTCGGCGCGGCACGGGTCACAGGGTCCGACGGTAGACCCATCGGCCGACACGCGGAATCAGGCGCGCCGACCGCTACCAACCCGTTACCAGACCTCATCCGACGGTATCGCCGCTGCTCAGGAGGCGTTTCCGCCGGTAAATCGGGCGGGCCGCTTTTCCCGGTGCGCGGCCAGCCCTTCCTGCACGTCGGGGCCGCTGAAGCTGAGGAATTCCAGGCCGAGCGAGGTCTCGAAGGTGGGCGCGAACATGCGGTACCAGGAGTTGAGGCTGCGCTTCGTCCAGCGGATCGCGTTCTGCGCCCCCCGCGCCAGGTCCTCGGCGATTCGCGTCGCGGTGGACAGCACGTCGTCGTCGTCGACGCAGACGGACACCAGGCCGATGCGCTCGGCTTCCTCGCCCAGCAGCGTCTCGCAGGTGAGCAGGTAGTACTTGGCCTTGGCCATGCCGACCAGCAGGGGCCAGCAGATCGCGGCGTGGTCGCCGGCGGCCACGCCCAGCTTGGTGTGCCCGTCGATGAGCTTCGCGGTCCGACCGGCCACCGAGACGTCGGCGAGCAGGGCCACCACCAGGCCCGCGCCGACGGCCGGGCCGCGGATCGCCGAGACGACGGGCTTGTCGAAGTTGACCATGTTGAGCACCAGATCGCGGGCCTCCCGCATGATGCGCATCCGGCCTTCGTAGTCGCCGATGGTCTCGTCGATCAGGTCGAAGCTGCCGCCGGAGGAGAAGGCCTTCCCCTCGCCGCGGACCAGCACCACGCGCACCGCGGGATCGCGGCCGATCACCGGCCAGATGTCGGCGAGGTCGCGGTGCATCTGCGGCCCGACGGAATTGAGGCCGGGGGAGTCGAGAACCAGGGTCAGGATGCCGTCGTCGTCCACTTCGCACCGCAGGCTGGGGAACTCGTCGTAATTCACGGGCGGCTGGCTGACTGGCACGGTCGTGATAGTACGCAGCGCGGGGAGGGGGCCGCCGCCGTGGCAGCATTGAACGCAATGACTACTCGCCGCGACCTTCCCGAGTCGCCTTACCTGGCCGCCGTCACCGGTCGCAAACCCGGCCGGCTCCCGGTCTGGTTCATGCGGCAGGCGGGTCGTTCGCTGCCCGAATACCGGGCGCTGCGGGCCCAGACCGACATGCTGTCGGCCTGTTTCGACGCCGAGTTGGTCTGCGAGATCACCCTGCAGCCGGTGCGCCGGCACGACGTCGACGCGGCGATCCTGTTCTCCGACATCGTGGTGCCGCTGCTCGGCGCGGGCGTCGACCTGGACATCGTCGCGGGCGTCGGGCCGGTGATCGCGTCGCCGGTGCGCACCGCCGCCGATGTCGACGCGATGAAACCCCTTGACCGGCAACGCATTCAACCGGTGGCCGACGCGGTCACGCTGTTGGTGGCCGCCCTCGGTGGCGTCCCGCTGATCGGGTTCGCGGGTGCGCCGTTCACCCTGGCGTCGTACCTGATCGAGGGCGGCCCGAGCCGTCACCACGCCCGCACCAAGGCGATGATGCTCGCCGACCCGGGCAGCTGGCACGCGCTGCTGGAAAAGCTGACCGACATCACCGTCGGCTTCCTGCGGGCGCAGCTGGACGCCGGGGTGGACGCTATCCAGGTGTTCGACTCGTGGGCGGGCGCCCTGTCGCTCGCCGACTACCGCGCCTACGTGCAGCCGCACAGCGCCCGCGTTTTCGGGGCGCTGGCCGAGCACGGCGTGCCGATGACGCACTTCGGGGTGGGCACCGCCGAACTGCTCGGGGCCATGTCGACGGTCGGCGCGACGGTGGTGGGGGTGGATTGGCGGACCTCCCTGGCCGACGCGGCGACGCGCGTCGCGCCCGGCACGGCGCTGCAGGGCAACCTCGACCCGGTGGTGCTGATGGCGGGCTGGCCGGCCGTCGAACGCGCCGCCCGGGCCGTCGTCGACGACGGACGCCGCGCCGTCGACGCGGGGGCGCGCGGCCACGTCTTCAACCTCGGCCACGGCGTGCTGCCCGACACCGACCCCGGGGTGCTGACCGATCTGGTGTCGCTGGTTCACTCCCTATGACCGCCGCCTCGTATTGCGTTGTGGGGGGCGGTATTTCGGGGCTGACGGCGGCGTACCGGCTGCGCGCGGCGGTGGGCGACGACGCGCCCATCACGCTGTTCGATCCCGGCGACCGGCTGGGCGGGATCCTGCGCACCGAGCGGGTCGGCGGGCAGACGATGGACCTGGGCGCCGAGGCGTTCGTGCTGCGCCGGCCCGAGATGCCGGCGCTGCTGGCCGAGCTGGGCCTCGCGGGGCGCCAACTGGTGTCCACCGGCGCGCGGCCGCTGATCTACAGCCGGCAGGAGTTGCACCCGCTGCCCACCGGCACGGTCATCGGCATCCCGTCGGCGGCCGGCTCGGTCGCGGGATTGGTCGATGAGGCGACCGTCGCGCGCATCGAGGCCGAGCCCGGCCGGGCGTTGGCGTGGCAACCCGGAAGCGACCCCGCCACCGCCGACCTGGTGGGCGAGCGGTTCGGCGAGCAGGTCGTCACCCGGTCGGTGGACCCGCTGCTGAGCGGCGTCTACGCGGGCTCGGCGGCCACCATCGGCCTGCGCGCGGCGGCCCCCGGCGTCGCCGCCGCCCTGGACCGCGGCGCGACCAGCCTGACCGACGCGGTCCGGAGGGCGCTGCCGCCGGCCACCGGCGCGCCGGTGTTCGGGGCGCTGGACGGCGGCTACCGCGTGCTGCTCGACGCGCTGGTCGAGCGGGCCCGGCCCGACTGGATTCCCGCCGCCGTGCAGGGGCTGGAACCCGACGGGGCGGGGTGGGCGGTGCTGGACGACAGCGGCGCCCGCCGGCACGCCGACGCGGTGGTCCTCGCGGTGCCCGCCCCGCGGGTGGCGCGCCTGATCGCCGACATCGCCCCGGCCGGCGCCGCGGCCGCCGGCCGGATCGTCAGCGCGTCGTCGGTGGTGGTCGCGCTCGCGGTGCCGGGCGACACACCCTTTCCGGAGTGTTCCGGTGTGCTGGTCGCGACCGGAGAACCGTTGCGCGCCAAGGCGATTACCCTCTCGTCGCGCAAGTGGGGTGCGCGCGGGGAGAACCAGCTGCTGCGGTTGTCGTTCGGGCGGTGCGGTGACGGCCTGGCCGAGACGGCGTCGGACGACGAGCTGCTGGCCTGGGCGCTGGACGACCTGGCCGCCGTCTTCGGGTTGGCCGTCGACCCGGTCGACGCCCGCGTGCAGCGCTGGATCCGGGCCATGCCGCAGTACGGGCCGGGCCACGCGCAGCTGGTCGCCCAGATACGTGCGGGCCTGCCCCCGACGCTTGCGGTGGCCGGCAGCTACCTCGACGGCATCGGGGTGCCGGCGTGCATCGGGGCGGCCACGCGCGCGATCGAGGCCCTCGAAGTGAAAGTGGCACGATAGGTTCCATGGCCAAGCTCGACTTCGACACCCTCAACGCGACGATCCGCTACCTGATGTTCTCGGTGTTCTCCGTGCGCCCGGGCGAGCTCGGGGAACAGCGCGACGCCGTGATCGACGAAGCGTCGCGGTTCCTCAAGCAGCAGGAGGAGCGCGGGGTGGTGGTGCGCGGCCTCTACGACGTGGCGGGGCTGCGGGCCGACGCCGATTTCATGATCTGGACCCACGCCGAAACCGTCGAGGCGCTGCAGGCCACCTACGCCGATTTCCGGCGCACCACCGCGCTGGGGCGGGCCTGCTCGCCGGTGTGGAGCAGCGTCGCACTGCACCGGCCGGCCGAGTTCAACAAGAGCCACATCCCGGCGTTTTTGGCCGGGGAGGAGCCCGGCAACTACATCTGCGTGTATCCGTTCGTGAGGTCCTACGAGTGGTACCTGCTGCCCGACGAGGAGCGGCGCCGCATGCTCGCCGAACACGGCATGGCGGCCCGGGAATACAAGGACGTGCGCGCGAACACGGTGCCGGCGTTCGCGCTCGGCGACTACGAATGGATCCTGGCGTTCGAGGCCCCCGAACTGCACCGCATCGTCGACCTCATGCGCGAGCTGCGCGCCACCGACGCCCGCAGACACACCCGGGAGGAGACGCCGTTCTTCACCGGACCGCGCGTGTCCGTCGAGCAGTTGGTGAACGCCCTGCCATGACTGCGCCGGTGACGATGCAGAGCGAAGCGATGAGGAGGAGCGGCGCGATATGACTGCGCCGGTGACGATGCAGAGCGAAGCGATGAGGAGGAGCGGCGCCATATGACTGCGCCGGTGACGATGCAGAGCGAAGCGATGAGGAGGAGCGGCGCGATATGACTCAGCCCGACGTCACCGACCCCGCCCGTTTCGAGGAGATGTACCGCGACGAGCGGACGTCGCACGGGTTGCCCGCTGCCACGCCGTGGGACATCGGCGGCCCGCAGCCGGTGGTGCAGCGGCTCGTCGCGCTGGGCGCGATCAAGGGCGAGGTGCTCGACCCGGGAACCGGACCGGGCCACCACGCTATCTACTACGCGTCCAAGGGTTATTCGGCGACCGGCATCGACGGGTCGGCGGCCGCGATCGAACGGGCGCGGGAGAACGCGCGCAAGGCCGGGGTATCGGTGAACTTCGAGGTGGCCGACGCGACCAAGCTCGACGGTTTCGACGGCCGCTTCGACACCGTCGTCGACTGCGCGTTCTACCACACCTTCAGCACCGAACCCGAGCTCGCCCGCTCCTACGCCCAGGCGTTGCACCGGGCCAGCAAGCCGGGCGCGCGGCTGTACATGTTCGAGTTCGGGCAGCACGACGTCAACGGCTTCAAGATGATGCGGTCCTTGTCGGAGAACGACTTTCGCGACGTGCTGCCCCAGGGCGGCTGGGAGATCAGCTACCTGGGGACGACGACCTATCTGGTGAACATCAGCGCCGAGCAGATCGAGATGATGGCGGCGCGCAACCCGGACATGGCCGATCAGGCGCAGGAGCTGCTGAAGCGATTCCGGGCGATGGAGCCGTGGCTGGAGGGCGGCCGGGTGCACGCCCCGTTCTGGGAAGTGCACGCCACCCGGCTGGACTGAGTTCGCCGGGCCTTCGGGCCGCTTTTCGCGGCCGGTCATTTCGCGAGACTGAAACTACGGCGCCGCTTTACGGCGTGTCGTGTGCGTCGTTTCAGTGTCGCGGTAGCCGCGACGGAGAAGCGCGCCGCGGACCCGGCGTATGACGTCTTCGGGCTTGTCCTCGGCGATCACCCGGATGACGACCCAGCCAAGTTCGTCAAGAGTGCGGAGCCGATGCTGGTCGCGGGCGTACTGCCGGCGGTCGGCGCGATGGTGGTCGCCGTCGTACTCGACGGCCACTTTGTATCTCTCCCAGCCCATATCGAGAACGGCAAGCAACCGCCAGTTCCGCTGCACTGGGATCTGCGTGGTGGGGGTCGGAAGGCCGGCGTCGATCAGCAGCAGGCGCAGCCAGGTTTCCTTGGGTGAGGCGGCGCCCGGATCGACCAGGGGGAGCGCCGTCCGCAGTTTCCGTAAGCCGCGTGCCCGCGCGTACCGCTCAGCGAGCATCATTACGTCCTCGCTCGAGAACGGTTTTGCCCGCATCAACGCGTCGAGTCGCATGACCGCCTCGCCGGTGGGCAGTCGCCTGGCCAAGTCGAAGGCCGTCCTCGCGGACGAGGTCACCGGCAAGCCCTTGGCGCGGGTTACCTCGTCCTGCTCGACGCGCTGATTGCGCGTGAGCACGCCGGCCGGGGGACGAGTATTGCGCCAGATCAGCTCGATCGGCTCGTCGTCGTCAATCCACCGGGAACCGTGCAGCGCCGCCGCGGTCAGCCCGGCGAGCACGCCGCGCCGACCTGACCACAACCACGCGGCGACCGACCGCGTGTACAGCGAGGGCACCGCGTAGGCCGGCAGGTAGACGTCGGGATGGATGGCACGGAACTGGGCTCGCAGCAGGTGCCGACTGATGGTCCCCTGCTGCAAGGCCTCGCTGCCGACAAACACGTCATCCACACCTGGAAGACGCCACGACGGCCCCCGGGGCTCCGCGAAACTGAAACTACGGCGGCGCTTTCCGGCGTGTCGCGTGCGTCGTTTCAGTGTCGCGGCGGCCGGCCCGCGAAGACCGCTACGCCGGCACCAGGCGCAGCGAGATGGAGTTGATGCAGTAGCGCTGATCGGTGGGGGTCGGGTACCCCTCGCCGGCGAACACGTGGCCCAGGTGGCTGTGGCAGTTCGCGCACAGCACCTCGGTGCGCGTCGTCCCCATCGAGTGGTCGGGCCGCAGGATCACCGCGTCGGAGTTCGCCGGGTCGAAGAACGACGGCCACCCGCAGTGGGACTCGAATTTCTCTGTGCTGCGGAACAATTCGGCGCCGCACGCCCGGCATTGGTAGACGCCTTGGGTTTTGGTGTCGGTGTACTCACCGGTGAACGGCCGCTCGGTGCCGGCGCGGCGCAGCACGTGAAACTCTTCCGGGCTCAGCTTCTTGCGCCACTCGTCGTCGGAGAGTTGCAGCTTCGGCGGGGCGATCTCAGTCATGCCTCCACGGTAGCGCGATCGGACTTAGCCGATAGCCAAGAAGGATCGATGCCCTCCTTCAGCCGGTTCTCGGCCTTGGCGTCCAGGTACCGGAAGTACAGCACGGTGAACGCCACGATCAGCAGCAGCGACCAGCCGTAGGTGATCTTCAGGTAGTGCAGCGCCCGGCCGTACCTCATGTACCGGTAGATCAGCCAGTCGTCCAGCGCCATGAAGCCGTAGATTCCCAGCCACGCCGGCCAATTGCGGATCAGCGAATTGCGCAGCACGACGGTCATCAGGAACGGGAACAGCATCATCGAGTAGTAGCCCTGGGCCAGCGGCAGCGCCAGCCACGACCACAGCAGCAGCACGCCCGACGAATTGGTGAACCAGAACAGCGGGTCGCGGGTGCGGTAGTAGCGGTACAGCAGCCACAGCGCGACGATCGCCAGGAGCGTGAACAGGATCCGCAGGAACACGATCAGCCACGTGGGTAGGCCGAAGTACACGCCGTTGCCCTCGATCGAACTGTTGAAATAGTCGCGGACGCCGCCGATGTAGGGGAGCGTCTTGGTGACGAAGTCCATCGGGTCGCTCACCAGCGGCCACGCCACCGCATTGATGACGACCGGGACGACGAACGCGGGCACCAGCGTCCGCCACTGGCGGTTCAGCAGCGGCAGCAACAGCAGCGGGCCGAGCACCGGTTTGAGCGTCAGCGTGAGTCCGATGGCCACGCCCGCCCACCACTGGTGGTTCACATTCCCGTCGAGCAGCCAGCGCAGGAACAGCACCTCGGCCAGCAGCACGCAGCCGTTGATGTTGGTGAACACCAGCGTGCTGGTCACGCTTTCGGTGCAGAACATGGCCAGCAGCAGCGCCGGCGCGGCCACCGACGACAGCGTGAACTTGAACAGCCGCAGCAGCAGATACCAGGCGAGCAGGATGGCCACGGTGTTGATCAGGATGAACAGATAGCGCGACGGCGAGAAGGACAGATACCCGAACGGCGCCATCAGCAGCGTCCCGCCGGGCGGGTACAGGTAGTGCGGGTCGACGTAGTCGAAGTGCTCGTTGTAGATGTCCCAGCCGTGCCGGAAGTTCAGCACCGCGCGGTAGACCGGCTTGAAGTCGTCGGTGATGTTGCCGTTGAGCGTCAAGATGATGCTGCGGTGCAGCACTGACATGATGGCCACCGGCCACAGCGCCGAGCGCAATATCGTCGCGGTGCTGGGCGGGCCGCTGCGGGGACGAAAGGCGGCCAGGGTCCGATCGCGCAGGCCGGTTCGGGTCGAGTCAGCTGCCGTCACGAAGCGCAAAGTATCAGGCGGGACAGTACGTGTCGGTTCCGGGCAGCTTGCCGCTGTTGACGTAGCCGATCAGCGGGGACACCGCGCAGCTCGAGTAGATGCTGGCGCCGTGGCCGATGCCCTGCCACATCACCCGCTTGCTGGCCGCGTTGGCGTTGATGACTGTGGCCGCCGTCGCGGCGACCCCCTCGGTGCCGACGATCGGGTCGTTCTGCACGCCGAGCAACAGGACGTCGACCTTCAAGGATTTCGGCGGCGCGGGCGGCGACACGGTGGGCCAGTGCACGCACTTGACCAAGTTGAGCGCCGCGACGGTGCCGAACTGGGGGTAGAGCTTGGCCCACGCCACCACGAGTTCCCGCACCCGGTCGGGGGTGGGGCGGTTAACGGCGTCGCTGCACGTATTGACGAACTGGCCGTCGGAGTCCGCGGTCATGTTGGCGTGGTTGATCAGGTTGGTCAGGGCGTTGGTGTCGCCGGAGCGGGCGGCCGACAGCGCGTTGGCCAGGTTCGTGGTGGCGCCGACGCGGCCGCCGGACGGGAAGCCCAGTGCGACGGTGATGGCGTTGGCCACCTCGGCCACCGAGGCGCCGCCCGGCCCCTTGCCGGCGCGGGCGTCGGCCAGCAACGCGCTGACGGCGCCCTTGGGGTCGGGGCCCAGCGCGCAGTTCACCGCGACGCACTGGGCGGCGAAGGCGTCGAGCGCGGCCTGCTGGCCCTTGACCTGTTGCTCGGCGGCGGCTTCGGCGTTGATACCCAACGCAACTGGCGAGTCGAGGATCAGCCGGGCGACCTTGTCGGGGCGCGCCGCCGCGTAGGCCAGCGCCACCTGGGCGCCGTTGCCGATCCCGACCAGGGCGACCGCGGGCACGTCCCACAGCGTGCGCAGCCGCTCGATGTCGGAGGCGGCGTGCGCGTTGTCGTAGGCGGACGCTCCGGGCGCGATGGCGTCGGTGCAGCTAGTGGTGGCGGTGTTCGCGACGTCGGAGAGGTTGGCGACGGGGTCGTCGCCGGTCTGGAACTGCGCCTGGTCGCGCATGATCTGGCGGTCGGAGGTGTCGCGGCAGTCGATGGGGTTCGACATGCCCATGCCGCGACGGTCGACGGCGACGATCGGGTGGCTCTGCAGCACGTCGGCGCCGCCCCGCGACAGCCAGACCGGCAGCTGCGCCGACGACGGCAGATCGGTGCCGGTGGTGAAGACCAGCGGGCCCGCGTCGCGCGGGGTCTGGTTCGTGCGGGCGCGGACCACGCCGACGCTCACCGTGCCGGTCCCGCCGTTGACCGGGTCCAGCTCCGCGTCGTAGTTCGCGCAGTCCAGCTGGACCCCGGCGGCGGGCGGGACCGCGGCGTCGCCGAACACCCGCGAGGTGCAGTCGTGCCAGGGCAGGTCGTTCTTCGGGGCCGCGATCGGGGGCGGGCCGCTGGGCGGCGGCTTGGCGGTGCTCGCCCCCTGGGGTCGCGCGCCGGAGTTGGTGGCGAAGCGCGGGTCGGCGGCCAGGCCCGGGACGCAGCCGGCGACCACGGTGGTCGCCGCGACCAAGAGCGTCGCGAACGCGATCTGCCGACTCATGCCGACCACAGTAGCTAGCGGCGATCGCAAGCGCGGCAACGCCGGGCGCTGCGGGTCGCCGCAAAAGCCAGCGGCGATCGCAAGCGCGGCAACGCCGGGCGCTGCGGGTCGCCGCAAAAGCTAGGCCTTGACGTAACGGGTGTAGAGGTAACCGGCGTCGTCGGTCAAAACGTGGGCGCAGCGCATCCGGGTGAGCAGCTGGCTGGGGCCGGTCGCGATGCGCCGGGCCAGGCCGCCGACGATGTAGGGCGCGATGGTCAGGCAGAGCTCGTCGAGCAGGTCGCGCTGGATCAACGAGTCGAGCAGCATCGGGCCGCCCTCGGTCAGGATGCGGCGCATCCCGCGCGCGCCGAGGATCTCCAGCATGGCGGCCTCGTCGACCTCGCCGGGATCGTCGCCGGAGCAGTCGATCACCTCGCACAGGTCGCCGAGCATCTGGCGCGCCGGGGCCGCCGCCGCCGCGCAGGTGAGCACCAGCGGCGGCACCTCGGTGCGGGTGAACACCGCCATCTCGCGGTCGAGGTGCCCCGATTTGGTGACGATCGCCAGTTGCGGAATCTCGCTTTGCCCGCGCGCCTGCCGCTGCTGGCGCTGGGCGACGCTCAGCTGCGCGCCGGAATAGCCCTCGACGCGCACGGTGCCCGCGCCGACGACGATGACGTCGGCGAGTTCGCGCAGCAGGTTGAAGACAAACCGGTCGCCGGGACCGCCCATCGTCCCGCTGCTGCCGCCGGAGGTGGCCCCGCCGTCCACGCTGGTGATGAAGTTGGCCCGCACCCAGGTCCCGTCGGGATAGTCGTAGAGCCGGGGGAGTTCACCGTCGGTGAGTTCGCGGACCGAGCCGAGCAGCGACAGCGGCGTCTCGGGCAGGGGCATGAGGTTGATTGCAGCACGTCGCTACAGTTCTGGCATGCACGGGTCCCCTTCCGGGCGAGTGGCTCGTCTGGTGGATCGGCACCCGACGGTCTCGCCGGAGCGGCTGATCGCTCAATTACGGCCGCCCCCAACCTTCGCCGATGTGAGCTTCGCGACGTATGAGCCCGACCCGGCCGAGCCGACCCAGGCCGCGGCCGTGGTGGCGTGCCAGCAGTTCTGCCACCAGGCCGTGCAACGCCGCGCGGGCCGGCGAAAGTTGTTGGGCCGGCGCGCGGTGTTGCCCGGCGTCGGGTTGTATCTCGACGGCGGGTTCGGCGTGGGCAAGACGCACCTGCTGGCATCGGCGTATTACCAGCTGCCCGGTGACGGCCCGGAGTCGTCAACTCCCAAGGCGTTCGCGACCTTTGGCGAACTCACGCAGCTGGCCGGGGTGTTCGGTTTCGTCGAATGCATCGACCTGTTGGCCGGCTACACCGCGGTGTGTATCGACGAGTTCGAGCTGGACGACCCAGGCAACACCACGCTGATCTCGCGGCTGCTCTCGTCGCTGGTCGAGCGGGGGGTGTCGGTGGCCGCCACCTCCAACACGCTGCCCGAGCAGCTCGGCGAGGGCCGGTTCGCCGCCCAGGATTTTCTGCGCGAGATCAACACGCTGGCAAGCATTTTCACCACCGTGCGGATCGAGGGACCCGACTACCGCCATCGTGGCCTGCCGCCGGCGCCGCAGCCGCTGTCGGACGACGAGGTGGCCGCGCGCGCCGCCCGGGTCGACGGGGCGACCCTCGACGACTTCGACGCGCTGTGCGCGCACCTGGCCACCATGCACCCGTCGCGGTATCTGACCCTCATCGAGGGCGTCACCGCGGTGTTCTTGACCGGCGTGCACGGCATCGACGACCAGAACGTCGCGCTGCGGCTGGTGGCGCTGACCGATCGGCTGTATGACGCCGGCATCCCGGTGATCGCCTCGGGCGACAAGCTGGACACCGTATTCAGCGACGAGATGCTGGCCGGTGGCTACCGAAAGAAGTACCTGCGGGCCATGTCTCGGCTGCTGGCGCTGACGGTCACCCAAGCGTGAGGCTCATGACGAAATCGTTTTCGCGGGCGGCGCCGACCCGAAAGGTCCTGGTGCCGCTGACCGCGAAGCCGCTCTTGGCGTAGAAGCGTTGGGCGCGTTCGTTTCCCTGGTTGACCCCCAGCCACACGCGGGTCACGCCCCATTCGCCAGCGGTGGCCAGCGCGAGGTCCATCAGCGCCGTCGCCGCCCCGGTGCCGTGGTGCTCGGGTGCGAGGTAGATCTTGGACAGCTCGGCGGTGTCGTCGCCGTCGCGAATCAGCATGGCGTAGCCAATGATTCGCCCGCCGACCTCGGCCGTCAGGATCGCGCGATGCGGGTCGGCCAGGTATTCGGCGAAGCGGGCGGCCGACAGGTTGGCCGCCACGAACGCCGCGATGTTCCCGGGCGCCATCGAGGGCGGGCACGCCAGCGGGAAGGTGCGCGCGGCGACATCGGCAAGTTCTTGAACGTCAACCGAATTCGACGTGACTACGCGTACGGCGCGGGTCAGAGGTTCCACTGCGCGAGGTGGTAGCCCGTCTTCTTGTCCAGCAGAACCACGGTGGAGACGGGATCGCGGTAGGCGTCCCAATAGACTTCGCCGCGCACGATCGCGCCGTTCGGCGCGTTGGTGAGCACGTTGTCCAGCGCGTCGGGCGCGTCGGAGGCCCGCGGCTTGTAGGCGTCGGCGAACGGGGTCACGCCGTCGAAGCTGAAGTTGGTCGCCATGATGAACGGATTGGGCACCCGGACCGCGCGGACGACGACGTCGGCGCGCTCAACGCTGCTGCCGGGGAAGCCCCTGAAGGTGCCTTCGCGCGTGTAGCCGAACCCCGGCGGCGGGTCGCACGGCGAGACGCCGGTGACGGTGACGTCGGCGACGTAGGTGCCGGTGTCCACCCGCAGCGTGTCACCGATGTGGCCGATCGGGGCGTCGCCGGCCCACGCGCGGGGCGCGGGGAGCGCGGCGACGGCGGTGCTGCTCGCCGCGGCGACGAGGAACGCCGACAGAACGACCAGCCAGCGGTGCGTCTTCGCCATGTCTTCGCCTCCTAGGCGCCCTGGAAGGGGATCTTCGAATGATCGCACACGCGGTGAGGGGTGGGGGAGGGGTCGATCACGCCCGCTCAGCCGTCCGCGCGGGCGGCGGTGCCGCCGCCGAGCGACTCGAGCGCCGTGATCAGGTCGGCCTCGACCCGGCGCTTGTCCACACCGAGGCGTCGCAGCGGTCCTTCGCCGGACGAGGCGTCCTCCAGCTCGAGCAGCGCCAGCAGCAGATGCTCGGTCCCAATGTAGTTGTGCCCCAACCGAAGTGCCTCGCGAAAGGTGAGCTCGAGCGCCTTGCGGGCTGGGCCGCTGAATGGGATGAGGGCGGGGGTCTCGGCGCCGGGCGGGGGTAGCTGCACGGCTGCGCGCAGCGCCTCGGTGTCGATGTCTTGCCGGCGGAGCAGCACCGTGGCCAGGGCGGCGGGATCGCCGAGCACACCGAGCAGCAGGTGGTCGGGGGTGATCTCGTCGTTGCCGGCCTCGTGCGCGGCGTTCTGGGCCGCCACCACCGCGCCGCGCGCCCGCGGGGTGAAGCGGCCGAAGCCCTGTTCCGGGTCCAGCGTGGCGGGCTCGGCGCGCGGCACGAATCGCTTCTGCGCGGCCTGTTTGGTGACGCCCATGCTCTTGCCGATGTCGGTCCACGACGCCCCGGACCGGCGCGCCTGATCGACGAAGTGCCCGATCAGATGGTCGGCGACCTCGCCCAGGTCGTCGGCGGCCAGCACGGCGTCGGCCAATTGATCCAGCGCGTCGGTGTGCACCGACTTGATGGCGCTGATCAGCTCGTCGAGGCGGACGGGGTAGGCGATGCGCGTCGGGTCGGACATGGCGTCAACGGTAGGTTGACGACCGCACATAGTCAACCGGAGGTTGACGATTGTTAATAATTGTTTCGCCAGACGCATATTTGTCGGGCCTTCTGCAACGATTTCGAAGTTATGAGGCTCGTTCTGACAATTTCTGGCATTGCGGCCGTAATCGCTCTGGCCGCGCCCGCGCACGCCGACGACACCGACGGCGCCTTCCTCGCGTCCCTGGACCAGGCCGGCTTCACCTATAACGATCCGGGGCAGGTCATCCAGGCGGCCCACTACGTCTGCTCGGCGGCCAGCGGCGGTACGGCGATGCCCGACATCGCGAAGGCGATGACGTCCAAGGCGGCCGCGCTGACCGAGGAGAAGGCGGAGAAGTTCACCGCGATCGCGGCCAGCGCGTACTGCCCTGACGCGATCTCGTCGACCACCACGACGACCGCGACCGCCAGTTCCTGATCGCCTCGCTCCTCGAGATGCGGATCGGCCGCGGCTCTGGAACGATCGGTGAGCCGTGAGGCCATTTCTGATTTCGCTCGCCCTCGCCGCCGCCATCGGCCTGGCCGCTCCCGCGCACGCCGATAGCAGCGACGACACCTTCCTCGGCACGGTGCGCGCCGCCGGCCTGGCCTATTCGGATCCCGAGCAGGCCATCACCTCGGGCAAGTCCGTGTGCAAGCTGGTGAGCGAGGGCGCGAACCTGACGGACGTCGTCCGGATGCTCCAGATGCTCAATCGTGGGCTGCAGGGCGACGACGCCACCCGGTTCGCCGCCATCGCCGCCAACTCGTATTGCCCCCAAGCCCTTTCGCCGCCCAGCACCGCCTCCTAGCGGCCGGGCACGACGGGGAGATTGTGACGCGCTTTTAACATAAGCGCGCACTAACCGTTGGTGAACGAAACGTGTAATCAACAATTCACCCATACCATTTCGGCGACGGACAGCGGCCGCAGTCGAAAGGAAGCAGGGGTTTGGACTTCCTTCAGCAGCAGCTCGTCGAACCCCTGAGCAACATCCTCAATACGCACGTCCTGATCTATTTGCTGATCGGTGGCGGCATCTATTTCACGGTCCGCACCCGCTGCATTCAGGTCCGCTACTTCGGGCGGATGGTTCGCCAACTCGGTAGGGCGCACCGCCAGGATGGCGGAATCTCGTCGTTCCAGGCGTTCTGCGTCGGGCTCGCGTCGCGGGTGGGCACCGGCAACATCGCGGGCGTCGCCATCGCCCTGACCGTCGGCGGGCCCGGTGCGATCTTCTGGATGTGGGTGGTTGCGGCGGTGGGTATGGCCACCGCGGTGATCGAGGCGACCCTGGCCCAGATCTTCAAGGTCCGCTCGGACGACGGCGCCTTCCGCGGCGGCCCCGCGTTCTACATCGAACGCGGGTTGCGTTCGCGCGCAGGCGGTGTCGTGTTCGCCATGCTGCTGGTGATCACGTTCTCCACCGCTTTCAACATGGTGGAGACCAACGCGATCAGCGGGGTGTTGAAGTCGTCGCACGGCATCGGGGTCGGTTGGACCACCCTCGTTTTGGCCGTGCTCGCCGCACCCGTGCTGTTCGGCGGCGTTCGACGGGTCGCCCAATTCGCCGGCTCGGTGCTTCCGGTGGTGGCGCTGGTGTACACGCTGCTGGCGCTGGGCATCGTGGCCGTCAACATCACCGAGCTGCCGACGGTGATCAAGGAGATCATCGGCGGGGCGTTCGGAATCCGCCAAATGGCAGGGGGTTTCGCGGGCGGCGTGCTGGCCGCGATGGTCACCGGCGTCAAGCGGGGCCTGTTCGCCTGCGAGGCCGGGATGGGCAGCTCGCCCAACATCGCGGGCGCCGCGACCGTGGCACATCCGGTGGAGCAGGGGCTGATTCAGTCGCTCGCCGTGTTCGTCGACACGATGGTGATCTGCACGGCGACGGCATTCATCGTGCTGCTGTCGGGTCCCGAGACTTACAACCCGGCCCGCTTGGGGGCGGTCGCCGGGGCGAGCCTGACGGAGTCAGCGGTCGCGGCCGACCTCGGCTCGTGGACCACGGTGTTGATGACCGCGGTGGTGTTCGTCTTCGCGTTCGCCTCGGTGCTGAGCAATTACGTGGTGGCCGAGGCCAACTTGTTCTACCTGGGTGGCCGGCGCCTGGCGGCCAACGTGCTGAAGGTGGTCACGCTGCTGTCCATCGTCTTCGGGGCCCTGGCCAAGCTGACGCTGGTGTGGGCGCTTGCCGATTTGACGATGGCGGTGATGGCCATCGCGAACCTGCTCACCATCTGCCTGCTCGGCAAGTGGGCGTTCGCGGCGCTCAAGGATTACCACCGGCAGTTCGTGCAAGGCGGGATGCCGGTTTTCATCGCCAGCGAGGCCGGCCTGCCCGGCGTTCTCGACGGCGACATCTGGGAACGCGCGGGGCGCCGGCAGGTCGGCGCGCTGCCCGAGTCCTTGACCCTGCACCGGCCGGCGCTGCGGCCCTCCCGGGCGCCGGCGGCGTAACCCGGCGAGAGTTCACCCGCCGTTCGCCCACCAAGGTGCCATTCGCCAACGGGTCTGCGACAATCGCTGCGTTATGCGATTTCTACTGGTTTCGGCGAGCGTCGCCGCGGCGATCGGCCTGGCCGTCCCCGCGCATGCCGACGTCAACAACGATCAGGATTTCCTCACCGACCTGCGGGACGCCGGCCTCACCTATCAAGACGGGGGCAACGCGATCACCATCGCAAAGTCGGTGTGCGACCTGCTCGACGACGGCCAGTCGTCCGCGGAAATCGTGACGCAGCTGCGCAATCAGAACCCCGCTTTTCAGGGAGCCAGCGCGGCCAAGTTCACCTACCTGGCGGCGGCGCATTACTGCCCGAAGTACGTGACCGGCGAGGACCGCGGCCCGAAGCCGGACGGGCAACCCGGGAACTGACCTCGCTCAGGCGGCCCTCGCGGTCCAGGTGAAGTTGTGCATGTCGGGTATCCGCGGCGCCAGGGCTTCGGCGACGAGGCGACCGATTCGGTCGGCCGCGGCCAGGGGAGTCTGAGGATCGAGAAATCCTTCCACCTCCACGCGCAATGTCCGGCCGGTCCATCGGGCCCTGGCGTGCGCGTGCGTGACGCCCGGCACCGTGGCCGCGACGGCCTCGGCGGTCGTGATGATCTCGGGGTCGACTCCGTCGAGTAGCCGGTGCGCGATGTCGGAGGTCACCTCCCAGCCGACGTGGCAGATGAAACCGGTGACGACGATCCCGGCGACCGCGTCCGCCCAGCCCCAGCCGAGCGCCACACCGATCAGGCCCAGCATCGCCCCCGCCGACGACAACGCGTCCAGCCACGAATGTTTGGCGTCGGCCACCATGGTCGCCGAGCGAATCCGCCTGCCCACCACCAACTTGTAGCGGGCCACCAGTTGGTTGCCCGCGATCCCCACGAGCGCGGCGGCGATGCCCCAGCCCACGTACCCGGTGCCGCCGTGCCGGAGCAGCTTGTTGACGCTTTCGAAGGCGGCGACGGCGGCGCTGCCCCAAATCACCAGTGCCACACCGATTCCGGCGAGGTCTTCGGCGCGTTCGTAGCCGTAGGGATACCGTTCGGTGGGAACTTTGCGCGACGCCCGGAACCCGACGAACACCAGGACGCTGGTGGAGACGTCGGACAGGTTGTGCAGCGCGTCGCCGAGCAACGCCACCGAACCGGAGAGCAGCGCGATGGCCAGTTCGACGAGCCCGGTCAGCGCCAGTCCGACGGCGCTGACGGCCACGGCCCGGTTGGCCTGCCGGCGCTCGGCCGCGTCATCGGTGCCGGTGTCCAGAGGAAAACTTGCCGCGGGGTCACGGACGCCTTTGACGATGTGCATACCGCAAGCATGCCCCCGTCGGGCGCCGGCGCCCAAGCCGATTACGCGCGCGCCCAGCGCTCGGGCCATCGCCCGCAACGCCGCGCCCGCGTCCGGCCCCTCTCCGTTGAATGCCGCGCCGCTTCACCCAAACAATGGCACCCGTTTAAATTGCATCTCCGTTAATTGAACCAAGGCGCCGAGCGCCCCGGTGGGTCCGGATTCGAGTTTGCTCGATTGCCGAGCGCCGAAGCGTCAGTTGTGCGAAAGTTGCCTCAGCGTTATTGATTAGCGCATTGATAGACAGTCACGATTCGGTCTTCGGACCCGCAGCCGACTGAGGAGACACCGATGAAGAAATTGACACTGCTGACCGGCGCCGTTGCTGCGGCCGTGGCGAGCGCGGCGGCCGTCGCGATCCCGGTTGCGAGCGCGGACTCGACGGACGACGTTTTCCTGCAGGCGCTCGTACAGCAGGGCATCACCCTTTCCGGCCTGTCGAACCAAACGATCGTCAACGCCGGGCATGGAGTTTGCCAGGACTGGGCCAATGGCGCGACTTTGGCGCAGACCTTGTCCGATGTAAAGAGCGCGCTCTCATTGTCCGACCACAATTCCGGCTACTTCATCGGCGCCGCGACGCAGTCGTACTGCCCGCAGTACGTCAGCAAAGCCACCCAGAGCTGACCGAAGTTTCCGCGGTCAGTTGGCCTGGCCGCGGCGGGGGGTGTCCTCGCCCGCCGGGCGAGACCGCCTCGGGAGCACCATGAACATCACCGGGAACCGCAGCATCGCCTCGCGGTGGGAGATTTCGAGAAACACCGTCTCCATTTGCAGGTTCCGTATCGGACGCCTGTCCATCATCAGCCGCGTCCGCAGGTGACGCGGGGTTTGTAGCCACTCGACCAAATTCATGCCCGCGACTCTACCCGCCCGACGAAAATCATTGCGCTGCAGACGAATTAGATGACCGGTGATCAATGATGGTGCTGGGCATCGAAAAAATGGTTGTCGGTGACAGAACCGCGCGGCCGGGCCCACTCCGGGTCGAGGATCGCCGGCGTGTGCGGGCCGACGGTGATCGGGGCCAGCCCCGGAATCCGAAGCTGGAGGCCGCCCAACTGGCGGCGATGTCCCGCCGTCAGCCCGTCGGCCTCCAACGCCTCGCCGTGGCCGGAGACGATGTCGGCCATGGCGTGCAGCGCCTCGCTGCCCGGGTGGTAGTAGTGCGAATGGTCGAGGGGGTCGATGCCGTCCGAGCCGGGCACCTCGGCGCGAAAGCGCACCGATCCAAAGCCGTCGGTGGCGGGGTCGGCGCCCAACCCCGGGTCGCTGCCCGCAACCTGACCGACGATGTCTCCGCCGAAGAAATGGTTGCTCAGCCCGTCGAGTTGCCCGAGCATCCCGACCGGGTCGGTCGAGGCGTCCCCGACGAACACATGGCCGCCATTTAGGTGAAAATCCCTGGCGCTGTTGGCCGCGTCGGTGCCCGGACAACCAAGCAGCACAGCGTCATTGGCGTGCATGCCGTGCAGGGCGAAGGCATCGGCCACCGTCGTCGCACCGTAGGAGTGACCTAGCACGGTGACGTGCTGCCCGGTGCCGAGGTGAGTGGTCCACAGCCCGTTGACATCTCGCGCGAGCGCCGCGCCGCCCGCCCGGGCGAGTTTGGGCGTGGAGATGCGCTCGACGTCGGAGAAGTCGTCGGGGGTGTCGTAGCCCATCCACGCGATCACCGCGGTCGGTTTGCCCGGGTCGGCGGCGTTGGCCTGAGCGAACAGGTTGATGGCGTCGTCGTGCGCGTCGCGCAGCCAGCCGCCCCGCACGCTGCTGCCGGTGCCCGGCACGATCACGGCGGTATTGCGCGCGGTGTCCGGATTGCCGATTGCGATTGCGGCGCGCCCCTTGCCGCCGAACGCCAACGGGTCGTAGGCGAACAGATAAGTCGGGTTGGGTTCGTCGACCGCGTCGTGGTCGAGGCCTTGTTTGGTCTCGTTGGCGTTCCGATAGCGGGTGACGTCGGTGGCCGATAGCCCGTATCGCGCCGGATCACGCATCACATCGGCGACGGACGTTCCGGCGCGGGCGGCGATGTCGCGCACCCGGTCGAGGTCCCGGGTCATCGCGGCGATGTTGGCGTTACTGCGTGCGGGGACCGGCACACCGTTGAGATTGCCGATGCGGTCCGGGGTTTCGTCGATCAACCACTGCCGCCGCTCGGGCGTCAGTGACGTCCACCAGCGATGCACGTCCGCGGCGTCGGTGCCCGGTGGCGGGACTTGGTCGAACGCACCGCCTTTCGGCAAGGGCTCCGGTTCGGATCCGTCCGCTCCCAAGTTGTTCACCGCGTCCCGCAACGTGGCCGTGTAGCCGGCGCGCAGCGACCGCAGCGAAGTAAGCGCGGCAGTGGTGTCGCTGACAGCGTCGTCTTCGCAGGCGCGGATGAGCGCGTCGAGGGCGTCGTTGTCGGCCGCGCCGAGGTGGGCGGTTTTCTCCATTTCGATGGCCCGCCCGATCACGTCGTCGAGGTGGTGCAGCCGGGCGTCCAGGGTGGCCATCTCGCCGGTTGCCGTCTTCTGCGCCTCGGCCAAGGTGGCGGCGATGTTCTCCAGGTCGACCGCGATCCTGGGTAATCGCAGCGACTGGGCGCCGAGGGATCTGGTCACCCGCCGCACTTCGGTGGAGTCATTGATCGGATGATCGCCGTTCGGGTGGTCCCAGGCCGCGTCGAACCGCTTGCGCGCTTGTTCGAAGGCGGCATTCGCCTCGCGGGTGCAGCGGGCCGCCCGACGAAAAGCCTCCGCGAGATTTGAAATCTGGCGCGGGCTACCGGCCTGCAGGCTCTGGTTGATCGCCCAGGGATCACCGCCGGCTTCGGCGACCAGCGCCGCGATGCTCACGCACCGCAGCTGCATCGCCCCGCCAGCGGTTTCGCGGCGTCGCGGCCACTCATGCCGGCGAACTTACTCGGCGCCGCCGCGTTGCGCCGTCACCCGAGGCCGGGTTGGGGACAGGCCTTCGTGCGCCGATTGGCAGGAATTTTCAAGGTCTTTGACACGGCGGGACGACTAGAATTTTGAACCGTGAACGCGCGGGGACCCGGGGCGCATGTTCGGCAGGATGTTGGGCTGCGACCTCGGCGTCAACCCGCCTTTCGAGATGGAC